>JAGMDR010000167.1 GCA_023128595.1 Planctomycetota bacterium
ATTCATACCCCCTGAACGGTTACAACTTTTCGTTCTGCGTCATTGGCGGTGTGCGAAGCCGAGGCCGGCTATCTCTTGATGTTGATTAGATACCATGTAGTCGGCACTTGGCCAACGGCTATTTTGAAGCCGGTCGGGGTTTTCTTTACGCCAATTGGCTGTCCGAGTGATTTGCCTGCACCGTTTAATGAAATTACGTCAACGTTTTTGTGGGGCGTTAAGTTTCGAAGAGTGATTTCTCCCTTGACGGCTTCGAACTAACCGGAAATTGACGGAAATGCGCGCTTTTTGGGCGTTTTTTGACCACCCTGATTTTTGGGCCAAAAAAAGGGGGTGAAAAATCAAGTGGAAAAATAAAAAAATTGGGAAAATTTGCGGGTTGCTTGTTGACAGAAGTAAGCGAGGCCGGTAGAAGTAGAATAACGCACCAGTGGGATGTGGTATCTTTGACTTTGAGATGAGGCGAAGAAGGTTCCTTTTGCGTGAAGGGAACGGAGATTTCGGAAATAGAAAGGGGGTAGAACAGATGAGCGGTAGGATCCATCTAAAGAGCTGGTGTACAATGTGCCTGTTTTTCCTGGGGATGGGGTGCACGACGGCTGCGGGGCGAATTATATACGTTGATGTGGATGCCAATGGTCTAAATGATGGCTCAAGCTGGGAAAATGCCTATAATTTCCTGCAGAATGCCGTGGCCGATGCCAATTCAGCGGGCAAGCCGGTAGAGATCTGGGTGGCACAAGGTATTTACAAGCCGGACCAAGGGGTCGGGATTACGCCGGGCGACCGAACAGCTACATTTCAGCTTATCAACGGCGTAACTCTGCAAGGCGGCTACGCCGGGTTTGGCCAGCCGGACCCCAATGCCCGCGATATCGAACTGTACGAGACTATCCTCAGCGGTGACCTTGATGGCGACGATGTGGAGGTCGGTGACCCTTGTGACCTGCGGGACGAGCGTGCCCGGGCAGAGAACAGCTACCACGTCTCTACCGCCAACGGCACTGATCCAAGCGCTATCCTCAATGGTTTGACGATCGCTGGTGGAAATGCCAATCATGTCCCGCACTCACCTATGTGGGACTTCACTAAGATTAGGGGTGGCGGGGTTTACAACGAACACGGCAGTGCGGTCTTCGGTAATTGTACGTTCGTCGGCAATTTTGCTGGGGGCGGCGGCGGGATATACAATAAAGGGGGCGACCTTTTACTTGTCAACTGCAGCTTCGTAGGTAACTGTGCGAGACCTGTCTTCGACCCAGTCTGGGGTTGGTCCGGCAACGGCTCCGGGGGCGGAATGGGCAACCGGGGGGGGAACCCAATGCTGACCGACTGCACGTTCAGCGGGAATTTCGCAAGCTCTGGAGGGGGGATGAAGAACTCGGGCGGGGGGCCGACGCTGAGAAGGTGCACGTTCAGCGGGAACTCGGCAATCGGGGGCGGGGGAATGTACAATGGTGGTGGCAACGCGGCGTTGACCAACTGCACGTTCACAGGTAACTTGGCAAGTACCGGCGGTGGGATGAAGGACAACTTTGGCTACCCCGTCTTGGTCAACTGCAAGTTCATAGGAAACTCGGCATGGGCAGGCGGGGGGATTTTTTTCATGCAAAGTTGTTGTCCCGAAAGCACACAAACAGCAACTAACTGCATATTCAGCGGAAACTCGGCAGAGTATGGCGGCGGTGTGTACTCTACTTATGACGACTTAATACTGGCCAACTGCACATTTAGTAGTAACTCGGCCACATACGGTGGTGGGCTGTTCAATGATATCAGCGACCTGATTCTGACTAACTGCATCCTATGGGGTAACATGCCCGAGCAGATATCAGGCAACGCTGTCGTGTCGTACAGCGATGTAGAGGGCGGCTGGTGGCCTTTCGATGAAGATCTCGAGGATGCCAACTACTGGGGTATGGGCAATATTGACGCTGACCCGTTGTTCGTTGATCCAAACAATGGCGATTATTACCTGAAGAGCGAAGGTTGGCGATGGGAATCAGAGCGCAAAGTATGGACGTGGGATGAGGTAACCAGTCCGTGTATTGACGCGGGCAATGCCGGCTCACCGCTTCGTGACGAACTGCTTACCATTCCCGATGACCCCAATAACGAGTGGGGTGAAAACGTGCGCATCAATATGGGCGCGTTCGGCGGGACGGCAGAAGCGAGTATGGCACTGCCCGGTTGGGGATTACTGGCTGATTTGACTAATGACCGGATAGTAGATTTTAATGACGTGGCAGTGTTCGTTCAATATTGGGTTGAGAGTGGGGACTGCATACCGAGCGACCTTAACCGGAATGAGTCTGTCGATTTCGCTGACTTTGCACTTATCGCTTTCCATTGGCTTGAAAAGAAATAGGGTATAGCGTATAGCAGATAGAAGAAAGTGAAAGGAGGCCAAACCATGAAATTATCGAATATAAAACTGTTAGTTTTCTTAGTGGTGTTGGCAGTCTGCGTGGCACCGGGCGCGGCAAATGCGACCGAAATGAGCAAGGGACCTTATCTCATCTATCCGGATAACAACACCCAGATGACCGTGCTCTGGCAATTGAGCGACGCGCTGGTAGGAGACTGCTTGTTGGAGTGGGGCACGACTGAAGCATGTGAGGATGACAGTGAAGTGGTACCCGTTGACAACGTCACCTACCAGTACGAACACACCATCGGCACCGGCGACGACGACGCGTTGACTCCGGGCACCAAGTATTACTACCAGGTAAGGGAAGGGGTGGAAAGTGGAGATTACCACAGCGGCACTTTCCGGACTGCGCCTGTGGTGGACGCAGTAAATGTGAAATTCCTGGCCTATGGAGATACACGCGCCAATGCTGGCCAAATACCGTACGAGCACAACAACGTGTGTTCGGCTGTCATCGACACCTATACCGCCGATCCCGATTACCAGACTTTCACGGTGCACTCTGGAGACTGGGTTAACCAGGACACCGAAAACGACTGGAGGACCATGTTTTTCAATCGTTCGCTTTCGAATGCGCTGGAGATGCAGGCGAATCTGCCGATCCAGGGGTGTATGGGAAATCATGAAGGGAGGACCGGGGCCGCATCCGAGAGTTTGTTTTGGAAGTACTGGCCTTATCCGTATGGAAACACCGACAAGTGGTACACATTTGACTACGGGCCTATTGGTGTCGTTGTGATTAATGAGTACAGGTATGAAGGCGAACGGGGACTCACGGATCCCGAACTCGAATTGATCGAGCAGTACTTAAGTGCGAGCAGCAAGGAGTGGAAGTTCATCGTACTTCATGCGCCCGGCTGGTCGGCTGGGCCAGCGCCTAGCCCTGGTGGTGGTCACCCAAATAACCAGCTTGTCCAAACGCAGATCCAGCCGATATGTGTGGAGTATGGGGTTGACATCGTTTTCGCCGGCCACAACCACTACTATTGCCGCTGTTACGTGAATGGGGTTAGGCACATCAGTACAGGCGGCGGTGGTGCGCCTTTGAAAACGCCTATCGAACCGCCAGGCGACGATGACCACCCCAACATTGTAGCAGTGGACGAATCGTACCATTTCTGCGAAATCGATATCCGGGATGATATTCTTTACTTTATCGCCAGAGACAAGGATGGCTATATCATTGACGCATTCGTCCTCACCAAAGTGGACATTCCTGAGACCTGGGCATTTTATGTAAAAGATGCTTCAGGCGACGTTGTCGCCTGGTTTGACAATTTAGGCAATCTTGGCTTAAAAGGAACGTTGGCACCGGAAGTGGACCCTCTCGAAGAAGACCCGGAGTATGATGAGTTCAGGGTTCAAGATTCTGCCGGTAATGAAGTGGCGATAATTGACGCAACTGACGGAAATATGTACATTACCGGAGAGTTATATCAAGAGCAGGATATGACGCAGCTCTCTCCAGAAGGTTTCATTATTAAAAACAGTAGTGGAGATGTAGTTGCTTATATTGATGATTCAGGTGACGATTCAGGCAACATGTATTTGAAAGGGGCATGGTATGACTATCCGGATCCATAAATTAAACAAAAGATAATTAGAGAGAAGGAGCAAGAATTTTGAATTACGAATATCGAATGTCGAATTACGAAATATGTAATACGAAAATAGTGTGAAAATCGGTTAGTTTGAGTAGAGAAATATAAGAAAAGGAAACGAGAAAGGAGCTTAAAATGAAGAAGGCATTAAAAGGCACGTTAGCGGGCTGTACGTTGGTTTTGCTCCTCGTTGTTTTGGGGACAGTCATCGGAGGGGACGTCACAATCCAGGAGGGGACTATCCAAGGTCAAGTGTTTAAGTCCACAGGCTGCACAGCAACCGGAACAAAAGCGATAGCATTTGGCCATGTCACAACCGCAAGTGGAGACTACAGCACCGCTATGGGATACAACACAACAGCAAGTGGAGATTACAGCATAGCAACAGGAATGGGCACGACAGCATCCGCGAATTACAGCACTGCTCTTGGCAAGAATTCCAACAATAGTGTTCTTAGTAGTCTAACGGTAGGTTTTGGAGATAGGGTGGGTGGTCCCAGGGTGGAATTTAGAGTTGAAGATGAATTAGTTACTGTTTATAATGACTTGTTTGTCACTTGCGACGTAGATGCGAATACTTACTCGGAACACTCTGCTTTTTATGACAAGGACACCTATGGGACAGCATTAGATTATTTAGAGGATTGTTCGAATACCATAAAGGTAAACGGCGAGGGGATGAGGGAGTATGACCACGAAAGAGATCCGGTGTTTCTGAAGAAGTCGGTGAGCGTAAAAGACTATGACAAGTATACAGACGAGTATGTCTGGAATGAGGAATTACAAGAATATGAGCCTGTACGAACTTACGAAACACACCAGGAGTTAAGAAGCTCTCTGAGTATGAAAGTAGCTTGGCTGCGGCAGTGCGTTTTTGAACTGAAGCAAGAAAATGAACTGCTCAGAGGAGAACTGGCTCAAATCAAACAGAAACTCAATATGGAGTAGCCTTTAAGGGCGCGGGGGAGAGTTGCCTTTGTGGAGCGCATATTTCCTGTGCCTGGAGGCGGCGGGCGGTTTTTTGGATATCCGACCATACGCGGAGGAGGTTGCCGGAACAGATTTTTCTTATATCTTCTTCAGTGTAGCCTCTTTTGATGAGCTCATATACCAAGTTCGGATAGCCAGAGACATCCTTCAAGCCATTCGGGAGGTTGTCGCCAACGCCGTCAAAATCGGACCCCAGGCCCACGTGGTCTATGCCGACCAGCTTAACGACGTGGTCGATATTTGCAGCGACGTCCGAGACGTCGGCGTCGCCGATCGGGTGGTTCTGCGCGTACTTCTTGGTGTATGCGTCCTTGTCGGCGCCCTGTAGGTTATTGGCCTTGATGTGTTCTGCTATGTGTTTCTTGCGGTTCATAAACTTGCGGTACACCTGCTTGTTCACAAAGAAAGAGCCGAAATTGATCTGAATAACCCCGTCTTTTTTGGCGAGCAGCTTTATCATTTTATCATCCATATTGCGCTCCCAGCCCGGAGTGAAACGCCGGCAGGATGAATGGGTGGCCACGACGGGCGCTCTGGAGAGCTCCATTATCTGGTAGAATGCTTTGTCTGTGGCATGTGATACGTCTATGATGATTCCGACGCGATTCATTTCCGCAACAACTTGCCTGCCGAACGGACTCAGGCCGTTCCACTTGGGCTTTGGGTCGTAAGAGGAGTCACAGATGTGGTTGTTCTTGGAATGTACAAGTGTGATGCAGCGAACGCCGCGGTCGTAGAAGTGCTTGAGATTGGCGAGATTGCCTTCGATGGGTGCGCCGTTTTCCATTGAGATGACGATTGATACTCTGCGACGGTCGAACTGGTTCTTGACGTCTGCGACCGAGTCGGCGAGAACGAACTTGTCGGGCCAGGTCCGGGCCCAACTTTCTATCATATCGATTGTTTCGTCGGCGAAGGTGCGGGCGCCGCCTTTTTCTTCGTAATCGGGAGGGACATAGACGGCCATAAAGACCGCGTCGAGACCTCCCTGCCTCGCCCTTGGATAGTCAAAGTCTCCTGTTGGCGTTCTCTTTGAGATATCCTGCGTCTTTTTTTGCAGGCGATAGGGCACATCCTGGTGGGTGTCGATGATTATGTACTTCTGTGCCAGTTCATTGGCTTTTCTCTTGAACTCGGCATCTGCTGCGATATTGATTTGCCGGTGACAACCGGTAATCCAGATGGTCGGCACGGCAACTGCAAGCCACAAGAGGGTCTTTTTGTTTGCGTTCATAGCGTGTGCACCAGGTTACTTGTTTGATAAGAGCCTGTCCATAGCCTGCAGGGAGGACACGTAGATTCCATTGGAGTAGTCGGCCAATATTTGCATTGCTGCTTCTTTGTCCTTGGCGTACAGGCGGCGAGCGGTTTCTTCAAGCGATTTCTGGACGGCGAAGGCACTTTTTTCGATTTGCTGAGCGCCGGCTTTGGCGAGTGCGATTGTCTCGGCAGGGGCGGCATTGACTTTGTTGTAGAAATTGTAGAATGTCCAAAACCCCTGGAGCGGATCGGCTCGAAAAGGAGCACCGACCTTTCGGTTGTAGAGATCTACCGACGGTCTTTGCGATTTTGAGGAGAAGCCCGCAGGGAAATCGGGTATGCCCAAGTGAAAAGGGATGTAGAATGAGGTTCGGGGCGAGGCGAGGCAGGCCCAGTAAACGATGCCTATCTCCAGAGGCATGTTCCTGCGCAGTTGAACAACGAAGCTGGTCTGGGTGGCGCCGCTGCAGATTGGACAGCCGGTATCGCAGACGATTTTTTCCGAGAATGGGGATTGGGCTATTTTGCTCTGATTGTCGTGTCTTAGGATTCTCATGATGTCGGCCGGGCCGAGTTTGCCTCGCGGTACGACGGAGAAGGGCAGATTTGAGCCGGGCTGGATAGGCTTATCGCTAACATAGTTTAGACCGGCCCACTGTCTGCCGGAGTTGGATGGATTTGAAGCGGACCTGGGATTTGCATAGACGGCTGCAAAGTCGAAAGGGCGGTCCTTTTTTGGGTCGTACCAGCCGCGTTTGACGGCATATTCCACGATGTCGTCCGAGGCGAGGAAGTTGCGCTTATCGGAGAGATCGACTTGGCGTATTGTGTATGTGTTGGCTACCATTGCCACCTCGTTGTCGCCGACGCGCTTGGCGAGCCAGTGCTTTCCGTTGACGACGCAGAAGAGCCATCCTTCTTCGCCGTCGCAGATGATGTATGTTCGGCCTGAGTCGATGTAGCCGAAGCGCTCGACGAGTTTCCCGGCCAGCAGGACGCCTTGGCGTGAGGTCTTGGCATGCTCGGCCACAAGGCGTCGGAGCATGTAGCCGATGCCGCCGTCGGTAATTTCGGGTTTGTCTTCTCGTGAGGGGCAATTGTCTGAAGTTACGCCGACGCCCCATTCGTTGATGTAACCGTCGGAGAAGAGCATGCCCGGCATGTGGGACCATAAGTAGGCCCAGGTCTGCGCGACCTGGTCCGCCCGGCCGCCGTT
Organism: Planctomycetota bacterium; assembly: GCA_023128595.1. Lineage (GTDB taxonomy): Bacteria > Planctomycetota > Phycisphaerae > Sedimentisphaerales > Anaerobacaceae > DAOVRL01. Next base: position 7,499 of record JAGMDR010000167.1, read on the forward strand.
GCGTAGCTCTATTTCTTCTTGTGGTGAGTGCTTTTTGCGGGGGACCTTGCGATGGTGTACAATTTGAGGAGGTGAGTCGTCTTCGTTGTGGGCCATGATGACGTATCCGTCCGCTGAGGCATCCTTACCCGCCACGATTGAAAAGCATCCGTCGCACGGTGCTGTCAGTGTAAGCAGCAGGAGAATCAATGCCAGTGCGACGGTCGCAGACGATGTTCCGGCGAGTTTCTTTCTTGCAGTCATTTTCACTACCATATCATGCGAACTTTACATTTCATTTTCGGTTGATGCTACAACCACGGCGCAGGAGGCATCGCCCGTGACGTTTACGACGCTGCGGCACATATCCAGCAAGCGTTCGGCGCCCATAATGATCGCAATTCCTTCGAGCGGCACGCCGATACTCTTCAGTACAATTGCCAAAGTAATAATTCCCGCGCCCGGTGTGCCTGCGGTACCGACCGAAGCTAAGGTGGCAGTAAGGACTATTGCCAATTGCTGGGCGATGCTCAAATCCATGCCATATATCTGTGCAAGGAAGACGGTTGAGACTCCCTGGTAGAGGGCCGTTCCATCCATATTTATGGTGGCACCCAACGGCAGTGCAAAGCTGCATATTTTGGCGGAGACCCCGAGATTTTTTTCGGTGCATTCCATTGTCACGGGCAGCGTGGCTGAGCTGGAGGCGGAACTAAAGGCGATCAACTGGGCCGGACGAATGCCTCGGAAGAAGGCTGCGATTTTTTGCTTGCTGAAAATCCTTATCGCCGAAGAGTAAACGATGATTACGTGGAGCATGAGCCCTGCAATTACTACTATGGAGTACTTGAGCAGAGCAAGCAGAATTCCGGCACCGAACTCGGCGACAACGGCGGAGATCAGGGCAAAGACTCCATAAGGAGCGAGTTTCATAATGATGTGGACCATTCTGATCATGAGGTCGTTGAGGCCTTCGAAGAAGCTAATCACGGGTCGGCTTCGGTCGGGCCGGATCAGTGTGAGGCATATCCCGGTCAATAGGGCGAAGAAGATGATCTGGAGCATTTTGCCTTCCACGAATGCTCGAATGGGATTTGCGGGTACGATGTTTAAGAGCAGATCGGTCATTGTCGGTTTTTTGAAGGTTGTCCCGATCTTTGCATTAGCTTGTTCGGCGCCGTTTTGTATCAGCTCTGTGCGTAGTTCGCGTGAAAGACCGACTCCGGGTTTTAGGGTATTGGCCAGGAACAAGCCGATAGTAACCGCGACGGCGGTTGTACAGAGGTAGTATGCGAGGGTTTTGGAGCCGATTCGGCCGAGCTTTCTGATGTCATTGAGGCTGGCGGTCCCCACCAGTAAAGAGGCAAAGACCAGGGGGACGACGACCATGCTAATCAATTTAATGAACGCGGCGCCGAGCGGCTTGACGTAGGTCAGGAGGAAACCTGAAAAGGCCAGGCGATTGGCGAGGAGGCCGAAAATCACTCCAGAGAGCAACCCGAGCAGGATTCTGGTGTGCAATTGAAGTTTCGGCAATTTCATCGATACATCCAATCATTTCGGCGCCAGGAACAAGGAGATAATAATAGACGGGAGTATAGAAGTCAAAGAAGAAGGAAGGACTTGCAATTGCTCACGGTTTAGACTACCATCGGGCGGTTGGAGTGTGTGAGGATGTTACATAGGCTACCGGTTAAGAAAGGAAGGTAATCGTGAACAGGCAAAGCAGGAGAACATCAGCGTTGAGTATCAGTCGTGCGGTGGGTTTGAGTGCGGGAGTCTCGCTATTGGTTTGTTGGATGCTGTGTGGGACTGCGACGGCGGATGACGTGCCACCGAGGGCGAAGAAGCGAGCGGGAGTAACCCTGCTCAAACGAGACAAATGTGATACCAGCTACCGGCTCTATTCGAGCCGAGGCAGTGAAGCGGCCCACATTATCGACCTGGACGGGCGTGAAGTGCACGCGTGGGCGTATCCTCAAGGGCATACGTGGCACTACGCTGAGATACTGCCGAACGGTCATCTGGTCGCGATCATTAAGGATGTGATGATCCTGGAGCTGGACTGGGACAGCAAGCTTGTGTGGAAAGCCAAGCTGCGGGCGCACCACGACTTTGCGCGTCTGTCCAACGGGAATACGCTGGTCGTATCCCGCCGGCCTCTGACCAATCCGTGGACAAAATCGGGCAGGCTTACGTGCGATATACTTGTCGAGCTGACGCCCGAAAATGAGGTAGTCTGGGAGTGGAAAGTGGAAGAACACGCCAAGGAGATTGCCGAGCACGTGGCGTTGAAGATACCGCCTTCGAGTCTGTTCTCGGATTGGCCTCATATTAACACAATCGAGGTGCTGCCCGATGGTCCTGCGGCCAAGCGGGATCCACGATTCAAGGCCGGCAATCTGCTCTTTTGCGGGCGGCACATCGACACCATCGGAGTCATCGAGAGGCGGACGGGAAAGGTTGTCTGGGCGTGGGGGCCGGGAGAGCTGCTCGGACCGCATATGCCGACCATGCTGCCAAACGGACATCTGCTGATCTACGACAACGGCTCCAATAAGTCCACTCAGGTCAGGGGATATACGCGAATTGTGGAGCTTGACCCGATTAGCGGGAAGATTGTATGGGAGTACAAGGCAGATCCGCCCAACCACTTTTACTCTCGGGCAAGGGGATCGAGTGTGCGATTAGCCAACGGCAATACGTTGATTGCGGAATCCGACCCCGGGCGCTTCTTTGAGGTAACGCCGGAGGGCCGGATGGTGTGGGAGTTTTACTGTCCTGACCTGAACAAAAACGGCAGCCGGATGGCTCTCTACCGGACACTCAGCTACCGGCGCGACTTCATCGACCAACTGCTGGCCAAGGCCAAAGACAGCATGTGACCGACGCGGATTGGCGGCGGTGAGCAGGTTATATCATGAGGGGTTTTGTTATGAGGAACAAAAAGATTAATCGCCGCAGATTTCTAAGAAGAGCAAGCGGTACAGTTGTAGGAGCGTTTGGTTTTCCGTATATAGTCCGCTCTTCGGCGCTGGGCAAGGCCGGCGGTGTTGCCGCGAGCAATCGGGTTGTTATGAGCTGTATCGGGGTTGGCGGCAAGAGGCCGGGCGGCCAGGGAACAGTTGACTTGCGTGGCTTCTTAGGCAGAGACACTGTGCAGGTCGTTGGTGTTTGCGATGTGGATAGCGTTCATGTCAATTGGGCCCGGGACATAGTGAACGAGAAGTACGGCAACAAGGATTGCTCTGCATACGAAGATTTCCGTGAGCTGCTTGCTCGCAGCGATATCGATGCTGTCTCAATAGTGCTTCCGGATCACTGGCACGCCATTGTCGCCGTCGCGGCGGCTCGGGCGGGCAAGGATATATTCTCCCAGAAGCCTCTTGCTTACACTATGGCCGAGGGGCGGGCGATTTGCGATGCGGTAAAGAGATACGGCACGGTATGGCAAACAGGAAACAGTCTGCGCTCACAACGCAATGCCCGCTTTCTGTGTGAGCTTGTGCGTAACGGGCGTATCGGCAAGGTCCACACCGTAAAGGTTGGGCTGCACGATGTCAACCATATTGCCGATAATGGTGACAGGATTAGCAGAGATACAAGACCGACCGCACCGCCCAAGGGTCTTGACTACGATATGTGGTTAGGTCCGGCGCCGTGGGCTGCCTACAGCCCCGGTCGATGCCACTGGAACTTTCGGTGGGTAAGCGACTACTCGGGCGGCCAGATAACCGATTGGGCCGGCCACTACTGCGATATTGCTCAGTGGGGGATGGGCACAGAGCGAACAGGTCCCGTAGAAGTTCACGGTAAGGGCGTTTTCCCGGCCGGTCCTCTCTATGACACGGTTGAGAAGTACGAGTTTGTGTGCAAGTACGCCCAAGGGTTCACGATGATAGTGGCCGGGCATCTTGAAAACGGCATTCGGTTCGAGGGCGCCGGCGGATGGGCCTTTGTAAGTCATCAGAAAATCGACGCCCACCGGAAATCACTCCTGAATTCAGCCATCGGCCCTAATGAAATCCATCTTTACGAGAGTAACGATCACAAAGGCAATTTTCTTGATTGCATCCGCTCCAGATCCGAGACGGTCTCGCCTGCCGAGATTGCACAGCGGTCTGTTTCCGTCGGGCACCTGGGTGTAATTGCGATGACTTTGGGTCGGAAGCTCAAGTGGGACCCGGGTATGGAACGTTTTGCCAACGATTCCGAGGCCAACGGTTTGTTATCAAGGCCAATGCGCAGTCCCTGGCACTTATGAGGCGCCGATGGGAGCCGAACGAGCGTTGTTGCGTTATCATAGTACTTTGTCAAGGCTGATTTTTTGGGGGGGTGGCCGGATTTTCCGGCAAACGATTTCAGCCTTGTCAAAATCCCATTCACAAGCGTAACAAGGCCACTATTGTCATTGCGAGCACCTCAGCCTCGGGGCGCCAGGCATGCGAAAGAAACTAAGATTTCGGCGATATTGAGATAACGTCTTTCTATTATAGTACTTACAGATAACATTGTATCGATTCGGATTTTTCAGTTTCTTAGGAGCACCTCACCGGATTCTCAGGATGCATATA
>JAGMDR010000168.1 GCA_023128595.1 Planctomycetota bacterium
CAAATCAAACAACCGGACACTAGTGTTCGCTTCTGAAAGTCCAGTATGTTCACATATCCAAACCGGTGCAAACGCCGACCCAGGTCAAGCTGGCTATAAGAAAGCTCCGCTGGATACCGTGCCGCGTATTCCGCATACACATCCAGTGCTGCCATGGGCGAATTCAGGTGCCTTTCGTAAAGCTCCGCAAGCTTCAGCAGCATATCCCGCCCTTCCGGCGTGTGCGCAAAAGCGTCCGCAACTTCTCGATACAGAGCTGCTGCCACTTCCCACTCCTGAACGTGTTCAAGAAGCATCCCGATCTTCTTCAACCGCTCCAAACAGCCTTTCGGATCAACCACCAGCCCTGCCAGAAAGTGTTCCTTTGCCCTCATAATTGCCGGCAGCGCCTCCGTCGCTCCAACCAGGGTAACCAGCTTTTGGGCCTCAACAAGATGCAATCGCCCCTGAAGCTGCCACATTTGCATCTCACCCCGTGGCACCTCTCCTTCTTCAAGTTCTTTCAGCCCTTTACTCGCCTTGGCTATAAAATGCCTCATCGCCTCTGCGTCGGTCTCGACAACCGATCTGCTTATCAGCGCTTCAACGCCAATAAGACCGACCTTGCGCGCCAAATGTTCTTCCTCCAGCCTCACCTCACTCAAGACCGCCAACAGACAATCGAGCACTTCAGGCTCCTGATTATTCCTGGCCACTTCCACCAATTCAGAAAGCATTTGGTCTGCCTGGTCATAAGCTGGGGCGCTTTGCAGAAACGCCCCCGCCGCCTCCACAGCCTCGCACACCCACTTGCCTTGAGTCTGAACCGTAAAATGCAAGATTCTCTCCAAGACCTGCCGCTTCACCCCGGCTTCCGTCACCACCGAGAGAAGACGCTGCAGCGCCGCGATTCGCCTTTGGGTTGTCCAGTCAGCGGACTCAATCCACAGCAGCTTAAGCCTTGCTTCTTGCCGGACGGCATTATTGAGTTTCTCGTTCTCCACAACGTTGCCCAGCAGACGCTCTGCCTCTCCGGGCACTTGCTTTGTCCAACAGCGCTCCGCAAGTGCCATTGCCGCCCGCGCCCCCCAGATAGTGTCAGGATAGAGTTTCACCGCCGCCTCAAAACTTGCCCGCGACTGCGCTTCGTGCTTTGTCAGGTGACTAAGCCATCCACGAAGATACAGAAGGTGCGCCTTTTGACTGTCCGTCGCCGCTCGCCGAAAAGCAGCCTCGATCAAAGAATCCGTCCCCTCTGTCACACCCTTGTCTATGAGTATCTCGATAACCTGCAGGTGGCTGTCCAGGTCCAGCGCCGCAAGCGTCAATCGCGATACTACAAACCGCGCACGCTCATGCTCCGGGTTGTTGGCGAGGATCTCCCGCCACAGTTCCAGCGACTTTTCCAGCTCACACTGCCCCAGATAAGCCTCGGCCAGTGCTTGTTTCGCTTCCTGCGAGCCCGGATTGGCTTTGACACGCTCCTCAAGCTGCTCTACCGTCTCTCCAATTGCTGGCAGCGAGCCACAAAAGCAAGCCCCCACTATTATCACCAAAACCGAAATAAGTCCTTTCCTTTTCATTCTTAATTCCCAATCTCCTCCTCCAGAACCCTCAGTGTGTTCCGAAGCTCATCGATGTCGGTAGCATCAGGAAAAAGCTCCACGAGCCGGGTGTAATATTGTCGCGCTTCACTCCGCCGGCTCGAGTTCAGATGTAAGCTCGCCAGTGACCGTATAATTGGAGCAGAAGTCGGCGCGTAGCTCTCGGCTTTTGTCAGCATTTGTACGGCTTCTTCCCGCTTGCCCTCCGCCCGCAACATCATAGCCCCCTGGTAATGGAACTTCGCTGTTTCTTCAGCATCAAACAATTTCGCCTCGTACGCAGACTCCAGCGTTTTCTCCAGACTTGCGTACTCCTTCCTCGCCAGCAGAAGTTGAACTTGAAGCTCAGCAACCCGCAACGTATCCCTTTCCCGCTCCATCAGTGCTGAAAGATGCCGTGCTGCCAAATCCCTATTTCCCGCCGCCAGCCATCCCTTCGCCAGCATGAACCGTGCGTCTGTGCTGCCGGGGTCCGCTTTCAACAAACGATAGCCCTCGTAAAGCGCACAATGTCGCGTGCACACCCGATAATGATTAGCCACATCCGTAATCTTGGCAAGGACGACGCACTGATCAACGATATTACCGGGCTTAGCGGGCTCCGTGATCCGCCGCACAAGAATCGGCCCAACATATTTACGCTGTAGAAGATATCCTCGACCCAGTAACAGATACAATTCTGCCGACGCCATCCCTGCTTCTTGCGCCTTCAAAAGATTCTTCTGCGCCAGTGCCCCCATCTCACGCGCTAGACATATCTTGCCCAGAATAAAGCTGTTGGTTGGATCACGAATATCTTCATTGAGTACCTGTTCGAGATATGCCTTCGCCCTGGTATATTCCCCCAGCGCATAATAACAAGCACCGAGCAAACTGGCTGTTGCTGCGTCCTGCTTCAGACGCCACGCCTCTTTCAAATACTCCAGCGCCTCCTTGTGTTTGCCCTGTTCGTTTAATATCCTGCCCGCAAGATGGCTGGCCTCCGGATTCTCACGGTCGATATTGAGAACTGATTTCAGCGCGGCCAGCGCATCATCAGTCCGCCCTAAATGCAAATACGCCCGACCTAAGATGATACGCTCCTGGATGTTTACCTTTTCAGCAAGGTACTTCGGCTCCAGCAGCCTGACCGCGCCGACATAGTCGCCCCGAGCGTAGACCTCAACCGGCCCGTCCTCTTGCGCCTGCGCGAATAAGAACGGGACTAGACCCAAAATTACCGAGGTGAGCAATAAAGGCTTGACTTGCATCAAAACTCCCTTTGCAAAAAAGTCCCGGTTATCTCTAACATCGGCACCTGCCCACCAATTACTCCAAATTTTTGCCAAAGATTTTCTTATCGGCTGTGGCACAGAAAAACTCTGTCCTCTTTGTCATTGCAGGACTTTTGTGAACTTGTCACATTAAGTAAGAAAGGTTCAATTTTGGTGTGAAAATTGAACCTTCTTGGCCCACATGCGGCATCTGTATTGCATTTCTGCGTCCTCTGTGACTATGGTCCTTGGATACTTCTATGCTAAGGAACCTGCCACGTCGACAATCAGAGACCTTGAATTCCAATCGATATTGTGCTATCATAAGAGTTGTGGCGTGCAGAGGTTCTTGAACACGAATGAACCCAGTGGTCGAGTTCTTGGAATGAGAAACCGTGTGTAGAATCGCATCCATCGTCGCTCTGATCGGGGTCTTCGTGAGCGGTGCGCTCGCTTTGGACGGCGCAGGGACTGCAGAGGACCCGTGGCGGATCAAGTCATTGGCCGATTTCAACAAATTCGCCGCCGATGCAAACTACTGGGGCGGGTACACCCGGCTCGAGACTGATGTGAACTTAGCCGGGATAACGTACACCACCGCCGTTATTGCGCCGTATTCGGAAAACTCAGATGACGAATTCGAGGGCATAGCCTTTACCGGTGTCTTCGACGGCAACGACCATAAGATATCAGGTATGACCATCGACGGGGTTGACGCCTGGAACGATTACATAGGCCTGTTCGGATGTATCACTGGCGGGCAGATCATGAACCTTGCTGTTGAAGGTGGGTTTGTGAGCGGAGACTCGTATGTCGGCGGCCTAGCGGGGTATAACCTTAAAGGCACGGTGTCCGGCTGTTATTGCAGCACTAATGTTGTTGGACACCGCTACGTTGGCGGTTTGGTGGGAGTGAGCCATCAAGGCGCATTATGGAAGTGTCATTCGGACGGCGAGGTAGACGGAACGGAATACTATGCCGGCGGTCTGGCAGGGACTATGAGTGGGACTGTGTCAGAATGTTATTCGACCTGCAACGTAAGCGGTGGGTCGAGTGCCGGCGGACTTGTAGGACATAACGGAGGGGTTTTGTGGAACAGTTATTTCAGCGGGGACTTAGACGGCAGGGCGAGCGTCGGTGGATTGGTGGGGCACAACTATCGTGGCACCATAGGGAACTGCTATTCCGCCGGCGACGTAAGCGGCGACGACGGTGGCGGAGGGTTGGTGGGATTGAATTACCGTGGGGATGTTTCGAATTGCTTCTGGGATGTCGAGACGCAGACTCATGGGACAACGAAGAGCATTAGTCGTTCGGATAACGGCACGGCCAGCAATATTGCAGGATTGTCCACTCTAGAGATGCAGACGGAAAGCACGTATACTTCTGGCGGATGGGACTTCATGGGGGAATCGGCGAACGGCACGAGTGAGGTATGGCAAATGCCTGTCGGTGGTGGCTACCCATCTCTAAACTTCTTCTACGGTCTTGTGCCGCTGTCTCTTTCCGGAAGTGGAACTGCCGATGATCCATATCTGATCAGTGACGCCAATGAGATTGGGATGGTGAGGTGGTATCCAGAGGATTCCTGCTTCAGGCTGACGGACAATGTCGACTTGGCGGGAATACGCTGGTCTGGACCTTTGGTCCCGAGATTCAATGGTTCTTTCGACGGAGATGGTCATAGTCTGCTCGACGCGGAGATAAGCGGTGGCGGGCCGCTAGGTGTATTTGGCTATGTTGGAGAGGCGGGAGACATTAGCGATCTCGGTCTTGAACGTTTGACTGTTAGCAGAATCAAGAACTGTGCAGGCGGGCTGGTGGGCGAGAATCGGGGCAGTATATCTAACTGCTATTCGGCGGGGAGTATCAGAGGTGTAGATTGCGTCGGCGGGCTGATAGGGGCCAACTACGGCGATCTTTCGGGCTGCTATTCTACCGTTGATGTCAGTGCGACCGATCACAGCGTCGGCGGACTGGTGGGACACAATTACGGGAGTATCACGAATTGCTACGCCATGGGTTCGGTCGGAGGAGAGTCGAGTGTCGGGGGGCTGGCGGGGGGAAGTGACTATGGCGGTGCCATCACGAACTGCTACGCTACGGGTTCTGTCACAGGGAGTGAGTATGTCGGTGGTCTGGTGGGGCGCAATCGCAGTGACAGCAGTATCGTCAGTTGTAACGCTGCCGGCTCGGTCACAAGCAGTGGCTATAGTGCTGGTGGTCTGGTGGGGGACAATCGCGACGGCAGAATCGCCAATTGTTGGGCTACGGCTTCTGTGACAGGCAGTTGGGGTGTCGGCGGGCTGGTGGGGATCAATGCCCGGGGCATTATCAGTAGTTGCTGCGCCAGCGGTCCGGTCAACAGCAGCGCCGATCGTGTCGGCGGGTTAGTGGGACACAATAACGAGGGAGGTATCGCCAATTGTTACGCCAGTGGTTCTGTGACAGGGATCGGGTATGTCGGCGGTCTGGTGGGGGACAATGACGAGGGCACCATCAGGAATTGCTACGCCGGCGGGCTGGTCAGCGGTAGCGCCGATTATGTCGGCGGTCTGGTGGGGTATAACTTGGGCGACATCAACGGCGCGTATTTTCTTGATCCGAACGACGGTGGCGGGCCGGATAACGGTCTCGGCAACTCTCTTACTGATTCTCAGATGCGTCAGCAAGAGAGTTTCGTCGGGTGGGACTTTGTCGGAGAATGTAAGAACGGCACATCGGAGGTCTGGCAGATGCCGGCCGAGGGCGGGTATCCGGTATTGAGCAGGCTTAGCGGCTATGCCCCGCGGGTGTTGGCTGGCGCCGGTGTGCCGGACGATCCCTATCTGATCGGCGACGCGAACGAACTTGGCACGATGCATCATTACGGCCAGGCTGCGTGTTATCGGATGACGGCGGATATCGATCTTGCGGGCATAAGGTGGTCTGTGCCGCCGATGCTGGCATGTTCCGGCATCTTTGACGGGAACGACCACGTGATTCGCAACCTGGATGTCAACACGCCCGCGGCAGATTGTGTCGGTCTCTTCGGGTATCTTGACTCCGGTGCTGAGATTCGGAACTTGAGTATTGAGAACGCTTCAGTTGCAGGCCAATCTCATGTCGGCAGCCTGGTGGGCGAGAATCGGGGCGGAAGTATCAGCAACTGCGACGTTACCGGCTCGGTCAGCGGGTACGTGTTTATCGGCGGGCTGGTGGGCGAGAATAGGGGCGGCAGTATCAGCAACTGCTCCATGGCGGGGTCGGTTACCGGCGACGAAGGAACGGTCGGCGGGCTTGTGGGCGAGAACCGGCGAGGCAGTATCAGCGGCTGCTATGCTAGCGGGCCGGTCAGCGGTAATGATAATGTCGGGGGGCTGGTGGGAAGCGATCGAGAAGGCATTATCACCGATTGCTACACGACCGGCTCGGTAGATGGCGATGATCATGTTGGCGGTCTGATAGGGTACACCGAGGGCGGCAGTATCAGTAACTGCTATTCTACCGACTCGGTCAGCGGTGGCGATTATATCGGCGGGCTGGTGGGGTATAATGCTTCTGAGATCAGCAACTGCTATGCCACTGGGATCGTCACAGGCCGTGGCAGGTGGGTCGGTGGTCTGGTGGGCAGGGGCGGTGGTGTCACACACTGTTATGCGACCGGCTCGGTCAGCGGTGCGGATAATACAGGCGGGCTGGTGGGAGACAATGAGGGGGGCATCATCACCAGTTGCTATGCCACAGGTACGGTCAGCGGCAGTGATAATGTCGGTGGCCTGGTGGGCAGGGGCGGTGGTGTCACAAACTGCTATGCGACCGGCTCGGTCAACGGTAACGATTATGTCGGCGGGCTGATGGGCCGCGGCGGTGGTGTCGCACACTGCTATGCGATCGGCTCGGTCAGCGGTAACGATTACGTCGGCGGCCTGATGGGCTCCAGTAGCGAAAGGACCATCGCTTCTTTCTGGGATGTCGAGACCTCCGGACAGGCGAGCAGCCGCGGCGGTAAGGGTGCGACGACAATTCAGATGAAATCCATGGCGACTTATGGCAATGCTGGATGGGGCGGCGAGACCTGGGTCATTGAGGATGGGGTGGACTATCCTCGCCTGGCCTGGGAAGGGACTTTCGGAGCGTCTATTTCTGACGCCTGGCCTGTCCCGCTGGCGGGGACCGGGACCGAAAGCGATCCTTATCAGGTGAGCACGGCTGCAGATTTCGCCGTTCTGAGTTGGCATATCTCTGTTCTGGATAAGCATATCGAACTGACGGCCGACGTGGATCTTGAAGGAGTATTGCTGCATCCCATAGGCGACCTTGGCCCGTCGTTCAGCGGGGTCTTCGATGGGCATGGGCATGCTATCAGGAATGCAGACATTAACATGCCGGGCAGCTACTACGTGGGGCTCTTCAGTTATCTCGACAAGGATAGCCAGATTCACCGGCTGGTTGTCGATAATGTTAGCGTCAGCGGCGACAAGTATGTTGGCGGTCTGGCGGGTCGAAGCTATCGTGCGGTATTGTCCGACTGCAATGTCACCGGTAGGATCATTGGCATCGACAGCATCGGTGGTTTGGCCGGACAGGCTGATGCCGGTTCTATTTCACGATGTTTCTTTACCGGCGATGTCAACGGTGTCACGAATGTCGGCGGTCTGGTTGGCATTGGTGGCCGGTGGGTTTACATTCCGGGCCGCGACATGGACGAGATTCCGGGCCCAACGATCAGCGAATCCTTTGCTCAAGGGACCGTCACCGGGGTTGACGATAGCATCGGCGGAGTGGTGGGATCAACCGTAAAGGGCGAGATGTCGGGCTGCCGTTTCAGCGGTGAGGTTTTTGGTGATGATTACGTAGGTGGTCTCGCTGGCTCAACTGCGTACAGTATTTCCGGGTGCTCCTTCAGCGGTGAGGTGAGCGGCGATGACTCAATTGGCGGTCTGATGGGCTCATGTAGAGGAAGCGTCTCGAATTGCTCTGCCGGCGGTTCCGTGAGCGGTGATCGATGGATCGGGGGCTTGATAGGATCGAACAGCGAGGACGGCGTAGTTTCGGACTGCAATTTCACCGGCAGCATCACCGGAAATGAGAGTGTCGGCGGGCTGATGGGAGACAGCGGTGGCGACGTTTCGAATTGCATGGCCGTTGTCCAAGTAATCGGTTCGCAGGATTATGTAGGCGGCCTAGCTGGGGGGAACGGAGGCGTCTTATCCAGATGCAGCGTTGTTGGTCAGGTAAGCGGCAGGGGCTACATTGGCGGGCTGTTGGGGGTCAACGGCGGCACGGTCACGGAGTGTGGGGCTTCGGTTGACGTCAACGGGATCGGCGCTTGCATCGGGGGACTAATCGGGGAGAGCTATGGAGCGGTTCATGGCTCGTACTCGACCGGGTCAGTAGAGGGTTTTCGCTACGTGGGCGGACTGCTGGGATACGCCTCCGGTGAAGAGATCGTCACGGACTGCTACGCTGCGGGCGATGTAGACGGCCAGTGGACGGTGGGCGGACTGGTGGGCATGGCTTCTGGGAAGACCCTGTCCAACTGCTATTGCGTCGGTGACGTCAACGGCGTCCACGACTCTGGCGGTCTGGCGGGTGAGGCCAGGTGGGCGACTGTGTCGAACAGTTTCTGGGGCACGGATGTGCAGAGTCACGGTGTGGTCGAGACTATCGGTGAGAACGACGATTCAACGTTGATCAACGTTATGGGTCTGTCGACATCGGACATGATGTCGGATACCGTGTTCCTGTCAGCAGGCTGGGACTTCCTGGGTGAGACAGTGAACGGCAGAGAGGACATCTGGACCATGAGTCCGGATGGTTACCCTCATCTCGTTTGGGCACTTACACTTCCGGGCAGCGGCACCGAAGAGAATCCGTACCGGATTGAGGACCTCCATGATTTTGACCAGTTCGCCGCCGATCCCGAATATTGGGACGATCATGTCCGGTTGGAATGCGATATTGACCTTTCGCACAGGTATTATCCGAATGCCGTCATTGCGGCAGTGTCTCATCACGGCGCACCAAGTTTCTCCGGCGTGTTCGACGGCAACGGGCACAAGGTAGTCGGTTTGACAATCGATGCTGTCGGCACCGGGCGAATCTACGTCGCTCTGTTTGGCCAGACGGAGGGAGCTACCATCAAGAGTCTTGGAGTGGAGGACGTTCACATAAGTACAGATTACCATGCCGGTGCGATTGTGGGCTACAATGTCGGAGGCACCATCGCCCAGTGCTACTCGACCGGTTATATCGAGGGGGGCGCAGAGGTTGGCGGCCTGACATCCAATAGCACTCAACGATCTTGGGTTCCCGAGAAGGCAGTCGTAACCAATTGTTATTCCACTGCAACAGTAAGTGGTACTGAACGCGTCGGTGGCCTGTTGGGCCACAACTCCGGCACCGTTTTCAACTGCTATTCGAGTGGCGATGTAGCCGGCAATGAGCATGTTGGTGGCCTGATAGGACGTAATGGAGGCGACCAGGCCATTACCAACTGCTTCTGGGATATAGAGACCCAGTGCCACGGCGTAGCGGTTGGTATCGGCGAAGACTACGGCGAAGCTGAAGATGTAGAGGGGCTACCCACTACGGAAATGCAGACGCTGAGCACGTTCACCTCCGCAGGGTGGGACTTCATCGCCGAAACAGATAACGGCATCGACGACATCTGGGCTATATGCCAAGGCACGAATTATCCGAGACTTGCATGAGAGGTGTCGCCCAGCGACGTCCTCTGCCCGGACGGTGTCGATTTCGTTGACTATTCTCTTCTTGCTCTGTTTTGGGGCGACTACGATTGCCTGGATTCAAATGACTGCCGGAGCGTCGATTTCGACACAAGTGGCGGAATTGATGCGAATGATCTGGAGTTATTCTTCCAGGGTTGGCTCGCCGACAAGAAGTCGTTCTTGCCTGGACCTCCGACGGAGGAAATACCTCCCCACCAGAGCGTTGTGAATGCTCGGGATATTGTTCTAAGCTGGCGAGCCGGTGCGAATGCGACCTCTCACGATGTCTACTTTGGCACCACGAGCCCCGGGACTTTCCAGGCAAATCAGGTAGAACCAACCTTCGTGTGTGGCGTCCTTGAGAATGAACGGACTTACTATTGGCGTATCGATGAGCGAAATGCCTATGGCACCACGTGCGCTTGTCAAGCGTCTATAGGACCACTACGAACAACTGTCTATCCTTTTAAAAAACAAGCATTTACAATCCCAAACTCCTTATTCCCAGGGTGGTCGTAGGTTTGAAACGCTCCCCCGCTATTAACACCTCAGACCGACACCGGCTGTCCGTTCTGGAGTAAGCATCGGGAAACATAAGTTCGAAAACGGCTGGTTCTTTT
>JAGMDR010000169.1 GCA_023128595.1 Planctomycetota bacterium
CTACGGCGGACTTGTTTGCCGGGCGGAGGGGCGATATAATCGATGAACGAATTAGAATGGAGAAGAAAAATAGGTGGGTGTACGTAATTGGTTGCTGAGTTAGAAGGAGTGAATAGGAATGGTTACCATATATTGGCATTGTCTTGAACCGACAGCATCTGATGAAGATGAAAAATTCGTAGCTGGCGCATTAGACCAGTTGGCTCAACACTTGAAGGGAAAAGCAGTCAAATTGTCGATAAGCATAAAGAGACTTCGTGATGAACCTAAGCTGGCAAGAAAAGTAGATGAGACATTAGATCGATTGTATGACGAATCGTACACATTTAGTGAATGTGACGCTGCCATGACCCATGCTTTTTTTATTGCGAACCTTATTGGGGAGACCTATCCAGCAAAGCTGCTTGTTTACTGTTCCCCAGATAGCCACATTGCTGTCGCTGCCCAAAGGAAAGCACCCCACGCCAAGCGGGGAGCGACGTGTGCGTTCTTGGCCGCTGTTTACAGTCTGAACAGTAAAAGTACCATTTTCCATGAGGCCTTGCATCTTTTAGGCGCAGATGACTGTTATATAGAGGATAAACCTTGTCAGAAGAAGCCAGACTGCAATTTTGAACGTTGCATAATGGACTATAACCCTGCTGAACAGTGGTGCGAAAATTGGCCCTTTATCTGTGAAAGAAACATTGAACAGCTAAAATGAATTCTACAATCTTCTCGGCTGGGGTATAGAACGTTTATGAGTCAAAACGAGTGAGTAGAAATATGACAAAAATATCCTTACATGCTAAAAAGCAGACAGTAAATTGGTTAAGGTGGGATGCCTGGGTGGAAGAGGATAAAGCTGATTTTGAGTTCTACATCCCTAAGGGGAGAGTTCCTAAACCTTGGCCTGGGCATATCTTTGTAGGGATCGAAGCGTTTAGCGGTGATCCATCAGGCTTTGCTCAAAGTCCCTGCGATTTAGACAATCTTGACAACCCAATTAAAGTATTGGTCAAACGTATTGAGGATGAGTACCATGCAAAAACCATCCTTTACCGTCAGCTCGGAGACAATAGGTATTGGCAAATTGGTGAGCCATACATACCCAAAAGCCTAATTCCGCGCGGTCCTGATTCTTTGATAATTGAGGTTAAGTGGGATTTACAGAGTAAAGATAAATTCGTTGATGTACCAACTTATAGGGATGACCTGTAGGGAAGTAAAGGGAGTGAGCGATGCTCTGTAAAAAACATCGTTGATGCTGGATGCCCGTCCCGTAGCGTTGCAAAAGACTGCCTTCTGCTATTTGCCTTACGTGCTATAACGCTGAGATGAAATTGAAAGATGGGGCCTTAGAAGAAAGGTGAGATATTATGAAAACGAAAAAGTATTTGATTTTGGCCGGAATATTAGCCGTTTCTTGCGGAGTGCTGTGGGCCTCACAGCAACTTACAGGCGAAACTGACCTGTCTGCAAAAGACAAAAATACTCGCAGCAATCTAACAGCTCGTCAAAAGTTAGGGTTATCTACTAAGCGGGTATGGGCTAATAAAAAGGAGGTTTTGCAAGGGCTGGAGGGCGTGCTTGTTGTGGTCGAATTTATTAAACCAGAGGCAGAGAAATATGGTTTGACGAAAAAAGACCTTCAGACCGATACAGAATCGCAGCTCAGGCAATACGGTATTAAGGTGCTTACTTTTGTGGAAGGACTATCAACGCCAGGGGCACCATGGCTTTACATAAATGTGAATGTAGCGATGTCAAAAGAAGAACGTGTTGCTGCAGCAGCAATAGGAGTCGAGCTTCGTGAAGACGTGTTATTAGTGAGAGAGCCAAAAAGAATTTGTTACGGTGCTTCTTCATGGACAAGGGGCATGGTGGGGGTCGTTGGGTTGAGTGGAATCAAGGACATAAGGGAAAAGGTCAAAGACTTTGTTAGTGAGTTCATTAACGACTACTATGCAGCAAATCCGACCAAGAACCCTCCTGTTTGTCTGCCTCCAACGAAGGCTACACAGACAGAACCTCCGGGGAAGAATGGGATGACGGCATTATATTTTACCCAGGGTTCTCACAAGGACGATGTTCTTAGAATACAAGGCACACCCGATGCCATCCACCGCTATCCAGCTCTTGGCGAGGAGGTCTGGAGATATGGGCTGAGTACAGTAGAGTTCTCCATGCGAGACGATAGGGTTGCGCAATGGAGCAATTACGGAAATTTGAAGGTCAAGCTTGAACCAAGGAAGAATGTCATTGCACCTACTGCTTCTCCGTCCACAACCAAGGCCCCACAGAAAGGACTTATAAGTGCTATCGCTTACAGTGAAGATAGTCCGTGCGCTGTCATAAACGACAGAATGGTTTATGAAGGAGATACTATTGACGGCGTCACCATTGCTAAGATATATAAAGACAGAGTCGTATTTGAAAAGGAAGGCAGAGAGGTGACACTAAGCTGGACGCAAAAAATAGGCGAGGCACCGAAAGCACATTGGTATATAGACTAACCCTGCACACTGAAACTGCTCGGCTTGGGTGCGGTGATGTTGTACCCTTTGGATTTTTCAAAAATTGATTCAAACGAGTGAGGCGTTCGAGCAATATTTCTCACTTTCGTCTTGGGGCCGACGGGGGGGGCTGCGTTTTGATGATATAGTGGATTATCAGAAGATAGTTGTTGCGCTTGGAGAGACGGTGGGGTTGATGAAGAGGCGTTGTCTGGTGGAGATGTTTGATTAGCAGGTGGGACATGGGCAAGATGCCCATGCTACGGGGTGGCGCCGGGTTTTGAGTGAATCTGGCTTTGGTTGGGGGGTGATGAGGTATTGTCATACGTTGTGGATTGGATTTTTTGGGGGTCGAATTGTTGTGGCCAGGGCAAAACGGAGATCTCAATTTCGGCTCGGTTTGTGTTATGCGCACCAGGGGCGTTGCCGGTTGATTTTGCCGGCTAATATATTTTTTGCGATAATCACATCCTCTCTGACCTGGAAGTCGAACATTCCTGCGCAGATAAAATCGGCCCCGCCTTCGTAAGCATATTTGAAAGCCTCTTTCGGATGAATGGCCCCGGCAGCCATGACCTTATAGGCGATCCAGGGCTTTTTGACGTTCTTCATAAACTCGATGGTCTTCTCCGGCGTCTTCGACCAGATATTATCATTCTCCGGCTGCCGATTGGCGGACCAGTAGTTGTGGCTGTGCAGAGTCTTCATATAGAAATCGACGCCTATCCCGGCTTTTTCGCACGCCATAGGCACTTCGGCGCTGTGGGCCCCGACGCCCGCGATGGCCCCGTTCTTCTTGATAAAATCGACGGCCTTTCCGAGCAGGTCCACGCGTCCGCCCTCGACGAACTTGTCCGCAACTCCGCCGTGCACATATACCCCGATGGCCCCATTATCGATGGCCCTTTTGGCCTCGGAGGTCACATCATCTGTCTTCATCTTGACCTGCGCAATCCACTGCAGCTTGCCGCCCCGATCGTTCCAGTACTTGTCGATAATCCTGATACAGTGGTCGTCGAGTCTCAAAATGGCGCTATTTATCCCCATCTCTTCGCATATCTCGAAGGTCTCAATCACCTTCTCGTCGGTGAAGTAGTTCTTGAGCAGAGAGGATACATAAATCAGGTCTCTGCTGTGTGCAAACCCGCTGATCAGATTGCCGCCCGGAAACATCCTGCTTATCGTGACGTTGCCGATCTTTCCGGTCGGCAGGCCCTTGACCGCACCGCCTGGTGCTGCGGCGGGCTTTTTTGCAGCCTGTGCCAACAGGGCCTTCTCTTCAAAGCTCAAACCCAACGCGGCACCCGTGGATGCAATGATGGATTTCTTCAAAAAACCGCGGCGGTCAGTATCTTCCAACATAACTTACTCCTTGTTACCACCATAAGCACAAACTGTATTATATCCTCGCCTTGCTTCTCTGTCCAGTCTCCACCTGGTGAAATGCGGGTCAAATACTGATGTTGAATAGCCCGGCCCGGCGCAGCTACTTCCTGCCTTCGGCCTGGATTGTGCGCGTCATCAGCCCGTACTTGTTGCCGCGGAGGTAGTGCAGCGTGTGGAACTTCTCCGGGATCCACTTGCCGTCAAATAGATCTTCCTCAGCCAGCGCTCGAACAACCTCGCAGATGAGCAAATCATGCGTCTGCATCTCGAATATCTCAGCCACCCGACACTCCAGATGCCCGGCACACTCGATTATCAAGGGAGGCTCGACGATTTTGGCCGGCACCGGAGTCAGTCCGCTTTCCTTGAACTTATCTATCTCCCTGCCAGTCACCACGCCTACAAAATGAACCTGTTCGAGCAGTTGCTCGCCGGGGACATTGATGACGAGCTGGCGATTTTGCTTTATCAGCTCGTAAGAATATCGAGCGTGACTTATGACTAACAGTATAAGGCAGGGATCGGCGGTGTTGACCGGCGTCTGCCAGCTAAAAGTCATTACGTTGGCTTTTTCCATAGTGCCGGAGGTTACCAGGACGACGCACCCCGGCTCAACCAGCCATTTCGACTTGCTTAACTTCACTTCCTTTTTCATCTGAGGCCACCTCGTACTAATCTGAGCCAATCCGAACACTTCGAATATTAGCTGTCAAGTAATCGTCCGTCGCAGAAATGGTATGTTTATTATAAGCGAGGCAATGAGATAACAGGCGATAAATGCCGCTAACGGCCCGGCTGTGATGGTGAACAGAAAACCTCCTTCTGCCGATTCATCGCTGAATCTGTCACGCATGTACGAAAGCACCAGAGGGTGCAGAACGTATATCCCCAAAGTCGTCGAAGCCATCCATTCCACGGCCGTCTTGGGGATTCCCCGCAGTGGCTTTGTCCGGCGGTCGATAAGATAAACCGCCCAAAAAATACCCATACCCATTACGATAACAGGAGGACTAAAGCCGTCATAAAGAAATCCGGCTTTGCCTACGCTCAGCAGGTCAATAAACGGCCCCGCAAGCACGACTATATAAATGGCGCAGATTATTACGGCCGCAACAAGATACTTAAACGGAACCTTCCTGGGATCGATATGCCTGATCTCATAACCGGCCATGTAGTAAGCAATGTACGGAATAAACATAGTGAAAATCGACCGTCTATTGCCTAAGAACAAGTTGTTGATCGGGGAATAAACACTTGCCAGAACAAATATCAGGGCAATTAGGAGAATTCTTTCGGTGGAAGTGGAATTCCTTACGAAGACGCGAAGAGGCGGCGTTACAAGATACAGCCCGGGTATCATAAAAAGAAACCACAAGTGATAATACGGGTCCGCCGTCAAAATGAGTTCCGCCGCACGCCCCGCCGTCAAATCCTCGGCGTCAACCACTTTTCTGATAATGAGATAGACGATAGTCCAGAATACCAACGGTATGCCGATTCTCTGCATACGCCGCTTGTAGAAAGACCACGCCGATTCGTTCCTCGAGTCATCGAGGAGCAGCGCCCCGCTTATCATCACAAAGACGGGAATTGCAAACAGGCACGTCAAATGTATCCACTTTCCAATCCACCAATTGACGCTCAGCGGCGCAATCAGTGGCGCTGCAATATCACCGGCGTCGGTCATCAAATCACGCGGATCGGTTGTCCAAATCGCAATGTGACCGGCGACGACCGCATAGACAGCGCAAATGCGCAACTTGTTGATATATTGAATGCTTCTGGATTTCTCGCGTGCCAGAGCCGAACTCCTGCCGATATTTTCCAGTTCTTTCTGCGTTTTTTCTCTCCCCGAAAAACGCAGCACAACATACGTGCCAGGATTTTAGTAGTCTTCAACGGTAATTCAAGGATAAATGCCGCAAAAACAGCAAAAGCCGTTGTGCCGGACATCGATCTCCCAAGAAAACCGCTTCGGTCCGGCTGAATATTTCACTCCAAGCATCGAATTGCCCCGATGCTGTTCGCAACGCAGTCGCTGCCATTGTCAGGCAAACACAGTCAAACATCTTCTCCAGGTAATGGGCCGAAATGTCTTCTCCCACATCCGGAGGCCTCGTGCTCACGCCGGGCCTCGTACAAACCCTGATTGCTTGCAGTTACAGACATCTTTTGCCTCAAGCGCTTAAAGGCGCCACGTTGGCATTTTGAAATATGGCTGGCTTGTGCCTACATCAACTGTCGTAATATAAATGGAACTCATAAGGATGCGGCCGAAGCGCCAGCGGACCCAGCTCCTCCCGGCGCTTCCAGTCAATCCAAGTCTCAATCAAATCATCCGTGAACACGCCCCCGGCAGCCAAAAACTTGTGGTCCTTCTCAAGCGCATCAATCGCCTCAGCCAATGACCCGGGCGTATGCCGGTACTTGGCCAGCTCATCCGCCCCAAGCTCGTAAATGTCCTTATCCAGCGGCTCGCCCGGATCAATCTTGTTCTCAATCCCGTCAATAGCTGCCATCAGCATCGCCGTCCACGCCAGGTATCCGTTCGCCGTCGGGTCCGGACACCGGAACTCGAGACGCTTGGCCTTCGGATTAGCCGAGTACATCGGAATACGCACTGCCGCAGAGCGGTTACGCGCGCTCATAACCAAGTTCACCGGCGCCTCAAAACCCGGAACCAGACGACGATAAGAATTGGTCGTCGGAGCCGCAAACGCCAGTATCGCCGGTGTATGCGCCAAAATGCCTCCGATTGCATAAAGTCCCAGATCACTGAGGCCTGCATATTCCTTACCCGCCATCAGCGGCTTGCCGTCCTTCCAAAAAGACAAATGGCTGTGCATCCCGCTGCCGTTGTCGTCGAAAATCGGCTTTGGCATAAATGTTACCGTCTTGGCGTTGCGCCTGGCCACGTTCTTGATGATGTACTTATACCACATAAACTGATCGGCTATCTTGGCCAGCTCGTCGAACTTTATGTCGATCTCAGCTTGGCCGGCTGTGGCAACTTCGTGATGATGCGCTTCAACAACGATACCTACCTTTCGCATTTCAGCAACCATCTCGCCACGCAGATCGTGATACGTGTCGGTTGGGCTGACCGGGAAATAACCACCCTTAAAGCTCGGCTTATACCCTAAGTTCGGCTCCTCGAAACGAGCCGTATTCCAGGCGCCTTCAACCGAATCTATCCGGTACATCCCCGTATGCTGATTTTGCTCGTAACGGACCTCGTCAAAAATGAAGAACTCCGGCTCCGGCCCGATATAGCATGTGTCCGCTATCCCCGTCTCTTTCAGATACGCAGATCCCTTGCGTGCGACGTGCCGCGGGTCACGTGTGTAATCTTTCCTTGTGATCGGATCTACGATATCGGCGATAACGCTGACGGTTGGTTCCTTGAAGAATGGGTCTATCACGCCGGTGGCCGGGTCCGGTATAGCTAACATATCCGACATGTGTATCCCCTGCCAGCCACGAATCGATGAGCCGTCGAAGCCCACACCTTCTTCGAATGTCTCTTCGTCCCACGTCTCAATCGGGTAAGAACAATGCTGCCACGTGCCAAGCAAATCAGTAAACTTCAGGTCAACCATATTCGCGTTGTTCTTCTTCGCAAACTCAAAAAAATCTTTCGGTGCCATTGTACTTGTTCCCTTCAAAAGTAGTTTCAGTTTTACTGTTGGCGCTCAAGCTCTAATCGATCACTACGTTGGCTCTTTGTCCCGTGCGAATCCTTACCCACTCCGGCGGATCCACCACACATATACAACGAATTATACAGCTAATCTTCTTCTCCGCACACACATCCTTTCTCTTTGGATTAAGACAATTACTGACACCCTCCATAAAGAGCAATTTGCGTGCCAGGAACATATTTTGGTCGTAACTGCTTGTTTAACAAGAAGATACGTCTGAGCGGCTTCTTCAAGCGGCGGATTCATCGCGACAATTATGTCGCGTTCTGACTGCAAACGACAAATCTGTATTGAGTTCGTCCATACCCGCGAAGTTGATGAGGCTTGGCAGATGCAAAAATACCGTGTTTGCGCGTAGGCCGTAACATATTGTTCATACAGGAGTTACAGCAATTACTGCCTATATGTGATCTTATTATGCTACGCATTTGTAATACTTAATTGAACATCGTACAATTATGTCGTATATTATAATGTGAAAGGAGCTCTTTACTATGGTCGGCAAAAGTCACAATTCGCCAAAGGGGACGGCAAAGGCCTCGCGTCACGTGCGGGAGATGGAGACCCTGTATAAAATCAGCCAAATCCTTACTGCCGGCACACGTCAGAAGCAGGCCCTTGCAGAGGTCCTGGACACCCTTGACAATGACCTCGGTATGAATAGAGGCACTGTTACACTCCCGGCGCCGGAAAGCGCTGAGATTAAGATTGAAGTGGCACACAACCTCTCGCCGGAGCAAAGCCGTAAGGTGCGATATCGCATGGGCGAGGGTGTGACCGGAAAGGTCATGCAAACCGGCAAGCCGATGATCGTCCCCAAGGTATCGGAGGAACCGTTATTTCTCGATCATTTCGAGCGATCGAACACCACGAAAGAGGAAATCAGTTTCATTTGTGTGCCGATTTCGATTGGGCAGAAGGTCATTGGGACGATTTCCATCGACCGCCTCTTTGATCAGGCAACATCACCGGACCAGGATATGCGTGTTCTGACCATCGTTGCGAGTATGATTGCCAATGATGTGAAGGCTCGGCAAGAAGTAGCTATTAGGCGACAGGAGCTTGAGAATGAGAACTTGCGCCTGCGCCACGAATTGCAGGACCGCTTCCGCCCTGAAAACATAATAGGCAATTCCAGCGCTATGCGGGATGTGTATCAGCAGATCCACCAGGTCGCCGGCAGCGATACAACCGTTCTTGTTCGCGGCGAATCCGGTACGGGCAAGGAGCTGGTCGCCCACGCAATTCATTACTCCAGCCCCAGAAACGAAGGGCCGTTTGTAAAGATAAACTGTGCTGCGTTAAATGAGAACCTTCTTGAGAGCGAGCTGTTCAGACATGAAAAAGGCGCCTTTACCGGTGCCTTGCAAAGCCGGAAAGGGCGTATCGAAGAGGCAAACGGCGGCACGCTGTTCCTTGACGAGGTAGGAGATTTCTCATCCGTTACGCAGGTCAAGCTCCTTCGCGTCCTTCAGGAGCGCCGGTTCGAGCGGGTAGGCAGCAATCGCACGCTAAAAACCAACGCTCGGATTATAACCGCTACGAATCGCGATCTGGAAAAGGCGGTTGATGAAGGGACTTTCCGCCAGGACCTTTACTATCGGATTAACGTCTTTCCGATCTTTCTGCCGCCGTTACGTGACCGCAAAGACGATATTCTGCTGCTGGCTGATTTCTTCGTTGAGCAATACTCGATGAAGATGAGCAAAGATGTCCGCCGGATCAGCACCCCGGCAATTAATATGATGGTGGCGTATCACTGGCCCGGAAACGTGCGGGAGCTGGAGAATTGCATCGAAAGGGCGGTCCTCCTGAGCACAGACAACGTCATACACGGCCATCATTTACCTCCCACACTCCAGACCTCAGACGCATCCGACACCATCGGCACAGGCTCGCTCAAAGAAAGGGCCGATCTGTTTGAACGGGACATAATCGTCGACGCCCTCAAACGCTGCAATGGCAATCTCGCCGCAGCGGCCCGCGAACTGGGGACTACCGCGCGAATCATAGGATACAAAATCAGGGACTTGGGAATCGACTACAGGCGATATCGCAGGACCAGGGCGTAATCTACGACCGCGCCGGCAAGTACCCGTATTGAAGCTCCGGCCCAAAACACGCTCAGCAGCAAAGCGATGTAAGCTTATGTTTACATCGCCTGGTGGGCGATACAACTTTGAGGAATCTTGCGTAACAAGGGGCTATCTTGGGAATGGTAGTTCGCTAAGCAATTCAGCAGCGAGTGAATCTCAGTCTTCAGTCTTCAGCCGGGTGTGGCTAATCTTTCCGGCACAGCGAAATCCTGTTGATGATAATGCTTTAGACTCATTTC
Source organism: Planctomycetota bacterium (assembly GCA_023128595.1). Taxonomy (GTDB): domain Bacteria; phylum Planctomycetota; class Phycisphaerae; order Sedimentisphaerales; family Anaerobacaceae; genus DAOVRL01. The sequence continues at coordinate 9,918 of JAGMDR010000169.1, forward strand.
CAAGCCTTCGAGTTGTTTGCCGGCAGGCTCTGCGAGTCCGGGTTCGCACAGTGGGGCCCTTGGGTGGCACCTTCAAACTTGGTAACCGTTCAGGGGGTATAAACTGCGTTTCTGTGTCATTGCGAGGCCCCCCTGGGGGCCGTGGCAATCTCAAACCCTCGAAAATCAAGATTGCTTCCCTTCGGCTGCGCTCAGGGCAGGCTCGCTGCGATCCTCCTAAGAAACTAAAAAATCCGAATCGATACAATGTTATGTGTAAGCACTTTAATAGAAAGACGTTATCTCAATATTGCCGAAATCCAAGTTTCTTTCGCATGCCTGCCGCCCCGAGGCTGAGGTGCTCGCAATGACGAAAAATGGGCTCATCCGGGAAATGGATAGGTGAGATTGGCATATCGTATGACCGAGAAAAACCGCCTGGGGCCCCAGATGCACGAGTTTCCCCCCCCCCACGCCAAATTTGAGCATCTGCCCAAACGATTTTTCTCTTAACCATATTCGGCAGGCCAAGTTGTCTCATTCTGCCTTGATAAGTTGGGGCATAATTGTAGTGCACCTGCGCATTAACCAGATGAGGCAAAAAATGGCCAAAATTCAACATAGTACTCCGTAAACACTTACCCTTAGAGATTCGTGAACATTCGTGTAACCCGTCAGT
>JAGMDR010000017.1 GCA_023128595.1 Planctomycetota bacterium
TCAAAACAAACCGCCCCGACGAAGTCGGGGCCTCCATCTCGTTTAGCCCCACGTTCCACGTGGGGTCCATCTAATGCTTCATTGCCACACGCCCACCCCTCACGTCAACATATACCCAATCATTCTCGCCATAATCAAAATGACAAAAAAACCGCCCTGGCCCCGCCAGAGCCTCCCCCTCGCTCACCCCCGCCTTCTGCCCGCAGCGCATCCTGGATTTGGCTGACTTTCACCTCACGAGGCGTGCATCCTTTCTTTGCGGCCATAGCGGCGGCGATCCCGGCGGCGTGACCTGTGGCGACGCAGCTGCCCATACTCTTGCCCGCAGAGGCAGCAACGTGCGTTGCGGAGATGCATCGCCCGGGCCACGAAGACTTCAGTGTCTTCAAGCAGCCTGAGCGCCTGAAGATAGTCGTCAACGCCCCCACCCCCTCAGAGGTGGTGGAGGCGTTTTTCTATGTCGAAAACTGTTTTAGGGCAGTTTTCCGGCAAGCCACTGTTCGGCCATAATCCGCAGGTCATGGATATCGACAGCCCCGCTGTGGTTGATATCGGCCCCTTCGCACCAATCTATTGTGGAGCACTGCAGGACCATCCATTGCCGGGAGAAAACGGCGAAATCCATGAAGTTTACGAAACAGTTACCGTCGAGGTCAGCATAGGGACAATCGTGTACCTCGATAAAGTCGGAGATGGGTCCATATCGGACTTGCCCCATAACAACCGAGGCATTGGCGAGCCATTGGCCGGAGCCTTTGAGATTCGGCGTCCATGCAAATGTCACCTCCTTCTCGGACATGGCCGGAACCTCAACTTCCTGAGCAGGCAGGCTTTGTGTCAGACCGCCCACAGCATCCTGCAAGGTCATCTCAAACGTGGCCTGCATATCCTGCTCATTGGCATTGAAGAAGGTCAAAACGCAATCACCGGTCTCGCCAAGATACAACCGAGGCGGAACGTCGAGAGCGAGGATGCCGCTGCCTTTGACGGTGAACGCGTCTGAGGCTCCGCCCAACGGGAGCTTGCCGCTTTTCACCTGCAGATACGCGGTATATGCGCCGGAATCCAGCGAGCCGGCATAGCTCATATTCAAGGTATATAGGCTCCCTGAAGGAACGGTGAACGGCTGTGAATAAAGGGTAGCGAGAGTCTCTCGGCCGGCATCTTTAATTTGCAGCATGGCTTCGAGGACGGCCTCGCCGTCACCTACGTTGCTGATTACATCTGTTGTACGGACCGTTTCTCCAGGGTTATATTCATCCTTATCGGTAGAGAAACTGACGATGCCCACCGTAATTGGGGCTTCATACGTTACGTTAACTGTAAACGAAGGATAGAACAGGGTCTGTTTGGATAGCGGGCTGGGATTGTGGCGTATGGGGAATACCGTAAAGAGGAGGCCTTCATCGGTCTGCTGGTATTGAACCAGTTCTTCTACTGAGGGGTAGAGAGATTGTATACTCGACTTAGTCGTATAGGTCAGGCCTCCTTCGCTCCACGGCTCGACTTGGGCGATGGGTACATTGTATTGACCGATGTCAGTGGGCTTAGCCGGCTTCTTGACCTCTACGGAGAGCACTTCGGCTTCAGGGGGCAGCGGCAGAGTAAAGCCCTTGACATAGGGGAGGATGGGTGTGTCATCAGCCACCGCTGAATCTCCGCCGGGAATGGTCACGAGATGGTACTTGATTTTTCCCTGCCGTTCTTCTTTCACTTCATATTTTTTGATAGGAATCGTAAAGCTCTGCGTATAGGTCTTTTCTGTCTGGCGAATCACTGCTCCTTTGATGAGGTCTTCATTTTGCATTAGGCTCGCAGGCAGCGGAGCCCGGCTGGAAGCACTGGGGTAGATAACACATGACCAGGGCACGCCAAAGAGATTGAACTCGGTCACCGTCTTGCGATCCAGGTGATCCTTTCCAGATCCGAGGTAATCGAAAATATAATTAGCTTTGGCCTTGGCCAGCGCCGCACCTAAAGCCATAGAATTTCCGCCCGAGGGCTTCATCAGATAGTTAAAGAAATCCTGCATCATCAGTTCTGCCCATTTGCATTTATGAAGGTAACCCGGGGAGCCGTAGCTGAATCCGGAGGCGCCAATATAAGCCCGTGCTCCTTCATGGATAAGGTCATAGACCATGCAGTTATCGGCTCCACCGTCGAGGTCAATATCCGGCACAGGCAGCCCGCCGTGGCAGCCTACAATCATGGCAATGGGATGATCAAGGCCAAAGCGGGTATAATCACCGGGTGTATCGTCAGGTGAGAAATCATCACCGGGAATATCCGCGTAATCATAACTGTCATGGCCGCCAATAAAGAAAATGTCCATCCCACCGGTATTGTTGGCGGCATCGTGGAATTTCTGGTTCCAGTTGGTTGGATAGGTCATCACGTCGATTGTACGCACTTCGGAAGTAGGAATATCATCATTACGTACTGCAAATCCCTTATTCCGCAGCAGAGCCGTAACATCATACAGGTCGGCAAATTCCCCGGCCCGGCCGTCATCGGGCTCCAGTCCCAGCTCCCAGCCGTCGACACTGGCCATGACCACTCCGCCGGTACGGCCGTTATTGACATTGTCCACACCTTCGACGAACAGGGAGAGCATATCGGCAGCGGTTTCTCCGAGGATCCGTCCAATATACAACTCGACATCACCTGTTTTCCAGTCACTGCCGCCGGCCAGGTCGGCGTAGGGATTGTCGGTAAGTAAGTAATCTTCGTCCGTGGCGTGGACGGCAGGATTAGTCGCGCTGTCGACACACCAGCCATGATCACACCAACCAATTTTATCGATTCCCTCATCATCGGATGGATCGTTATACCGATAGAAGGGGATAATATTGTCGTCGCCGACAATTTGCAAAAAGGTCGGCCAGGCTATGGGCAGTTTAAATGTCCCGATAAACGGCAGCGTGATCGTTATATATTGCGTAGCGTCTTCATGGATGTCCTCAATGACATCATCAATGTGATTGGCGGTTTGGTTGGCGGTAGTCTCGCTGGTATAATCTACGGTTGTGTTATCCCAGTTGCGTGCAAGTCCGGAATACCGCTCAATATAGTAAATGACCCCAGAGGGACTATGACTGGCCGGGGGACCCTGGGCCTCGGTAAACATACGCTGCAGAAGGGAATTTACATGGGAATGGACATACTGATCATAGAGCAGCTCTCGGTTTGTAACATAGATCGCACGGACGGTTCCCGGGGCCATCATACGAAGGAATCCAAACTTGTTTAGATTCACTTTGTTCTTATTCATGTTGGCCTCGAGGACTATACTTCCCGCTGCTATATCATTGGGAATCAGGAACCGGAAGACCACCTGCTTGTAATAAAAGAGTGTGAACCCCGGCCAGATGGTGAAGGGTGTCAAATCTACATCGACCAGGTATTGCCCACCGCCCAGATTCGTGAACGGGATGGCGGAAAGGGCACCTGCGGAACTGTTCCGCGTCCGGGTGTACTGAGGCTGGCCAAGAACATCACCGGGAACCGTTAGTTTGACCGGGATATCCTTACTGATGTAGTTACTGTAACTTAACAGCTTCACAACAACATCCAGACGAGTGTAATAGGTCGGGCCCTGATCGCTGTCGCCTGCGACTTTATACACGACTACTCCTTCGAGTGCATCCTCAATATGAAAGGACATATACACTTGGGGAAAAGGTATCTTAAATTCGAGATTTGATAGGTCATAGAATTTTTGATTCGCCGAGGCGACCTTGGCTAAACAGTGTTCCGAGTAATCGTCGGGCACTTCCCAGAGATACGAGCCTGTATTGGGGATATCCTCGGCGATGGCAGTCCAATTCGAGCCCGCGTCCGTAGAATACGCCAGATCTACAAAGAGAGGTCTGCCGAAAGTACCGCTGGACCAGGTAATGTTATGCGAGGAATGAGGATCCCATTCTTCTCCTCCATCGGGGCTGGTCAGATGGATCCACTGTAGCAACAAATATATCGTAATGGGATCGGATTCGGCATATGGAGAGCAGCCGTATTGGTTTACCGCACAAACACGGAATTGGTAGGTATGCTGGTACAGCGGATTATTGAGCTGACAAGAGGTGGCGTTGGGCCCGAGTTCTGCAAAAGTCCGCCATCCCGGCTTCAGAGAAGGAGTTTCGAAATATTGTACCTGATAGCCGGACTCATTGCCAGCATTATCTTTCCATGTGATGTGAAGCTGGTCATAGGTTCGGTGTACCTGGACATCTGAGGGAGCCGGCGGGGTGATTGCGCTGGCGCGGGCGTACGTTATTACGCCGGGATGCTGACAGAAGCTCAGATGCACTCCCAGGCCGGGATCGAGGGCAATCCCCGTCGTTTCGTCCGTGGCATCGGCAACCGTTTGGAAATACCATGAGCCTCCTCCATTGCGTCCGTACATGATCTTGTTCGTCGATTCATTGCGGTAACAGATACGGACACTGCCGGGTGTAGCTACAGCGATCGAAGGGCAGATGCCGGTTTGTCCCGTGCTACGTAATATACTCACATCCCATTGGCCAATGAAGTTTTGGGTCGCGTATCCGAGAGCCCAACTGTCGGCCCCTTCGGGATTGTACGTCCACCGGCAGAAAACGATGTACGGATGACCTGACTCGCTGACGGCGATATCGGGCGTAATGTACCAAGCAGAAGATCCGATCCCCCCTGCGGTCTGTATATCCCATTGGCCAGACTTGTTTGTGGCATAGCGAATGTCGCCAATGACGCCATACGCAAGATGCAAATCATCTGACTCATCGATAACAATCGCACTACCGGTACCCGAAACTGCATCATCATCACTGCTTTCAATCGTATACCTTATCCAACTTCCCGTCTTGTTGGTAAAATAGTAAACCGCCCATGGAAACGAGCCTTTGTTGCAACTTATGTAAGCATGTCCCTGCGAATCGACCGCGATGTCGTTGTCTGTTGAGACATAGCTCGTAGCGACTGTCGTGGTATGCCATTGCCCGGAAGCATTGGTAGCATATTTTAGCCCCCCGTCAAAATAACTGATATGGACCTTGTTACTTCCATCCACTGCGATGGACATGGGGGCATAAGCGGCAGTATCCACTGTGAGATGCTCCCACTTTCCTGATGCATTGGTCGCATACCAAATCACATAGGTCATATCCATATCGGCGTAGTAAACAAGATGGACATGGCCGGCAGAATCCACGGCGATATCATTGTAATAGCCCATCGGTACACCGGCCAGACCTTGGACGGTCCATGTTTCGGCCAGTGCCTGTCCCGCCAAGACAAAGAAGATGAATACAGATGTCAGAAGAATTGATTTTCTGCTTTGAGTCTCCATACGTACTCCTCCTTGCTCATAACCGTTCACGACTATTTTAACAGTATTGGACAACTCGCCCAACACCAAATACTCATCTCTCAAATTTTCAAACCGTCTTATAACACATTCAAAGCTCTAAGTCAAGCTAATAATGCAAAATTTTGGGGAGGTCTATAGTTTTCTGACAAAAACAGCAACCTATACAGTAACCATTCACGAAGTTAAAACGGCGTTTATGGTTCATTATGGCCGATTTTGACTGTCGGGCGACTGCTCGCAAATGAAATGAAGAGTGTGCGATTCATAATTGCTGTTTGTGCTTTGATCATCTCGGCATCGACCGAGGCGATCTTTACCGGGGATTTGACGGACTGGAGCTTTAGCACCGGCGCGGCAGCGGCCTTGTCTAATTGAGCAATGGTTGTTTTGTGAGTCGCGGCGGCAGAGAGACAGCCCTGCGTTGTTGCCAGGATCCCTGCGCCGAGAGACGACTTGACAAAATAGCGACGATTAAACTTCATCGTGAGCCTCCTGAAGGACAGTTAAGTCCTTTTGCTGCATTATTAGCCGTTACGTTTGCGGCTTGAATCATTCAAAATACCCGGACCCTTTGCCTAAGTGTTTGCGGCAAACTTCCTCATTCAGTTCGACGCCCAGGCCGGGCCTGTTGGGGATTTCGAGGTATCCGTTTTTGTAGATGGGACCATCCCGCTTTATGATGTCCTGCCAGTGCGGCAGCTCCACGCTGTCGGATTCGAGGGCCATAAACGAGCGGATGGCCATACAGGCATGTCCCGAAGCGATGGTGCCGACGGGCGAGCACATATTGTGACAGAGCATGTTTATGTAGTACATATCGGCCCAGTCGGCGATTCTTTTCATTTCGAGCAGTCCGCCGCACTTTTGGGTATCCGGCTGGATGATGTCACAGGCCTGCTTCTCGATATACGGCCGAAAGGTCTGCCGCGTGAAGAGGTTCTCACCTGTGGCGATGGGGACCTTGCTGACGGCAGTCAGGCGTGCGAAGGCGTCGGCGTTCTCCGGCGGCATCGGGTCTTCCAGGAACCAGAGGTTCAGATGTTCGACCATCTGAACAAAGCGCATCGCCTCCCGCGTGTTGTACGCCCAGTGCAAATCAACGCCAAGCGGAAAGTCCGGCCCCAGCTCGACGCGAATCGCCTCCAATATCCTGACCCAGGCCTTCATATCCTGCGAGGACAGGGTGCGGTTCCATCTTTCACCGCGAAATCGATTCAAATCGAGCTTCATTGCCTTAAAGCCATACGCCTTCGACCGCCGCGCCTCTTTGACCCAGGGCTTGGGATCGGTAGTATTGGGCGAGCCGGTATCGTGATAGATGAGTATTTTGTCGCGGAACTTTCCGCCTAAAAGGACATAAACGGGCACGTTAAGGATTTTACCCGCGAGGTCCCACAACGCCGTCTCAATCCCTGAGATTGCACCGGTAAGCGAGCCGGACCGCGAGCCCTGCCCAATGCCTGCGTCCATCATTTTGTGCCAAAGATAATCGACCTGCAGCGGGTCCTGGCCGATGATTTGTCGCTTGATGCCGTTAATGTGATCGACAACCCCGGCACGGTTGAAGGCCTCGCCCAGGCCGTAGAGATCCGAATCCGTCGTTATCTTCACCAAATGAGCGTCGTAGTAGGTCAGTCTTACCGAGGCGGTCTTGACGTCAAGGATTTTGACCCTTCCTAATTCGGTGGCCGCCCGGGGGGCCGCCTTCAAGATTCGAGGCCGCTCGAGCAGACTGCCGATTGCCACGACACTACCTGCGGCGGTTAGAAACTTCCTTCGATTCACCATAGCTATAACTCCTTTATCTGGCTCTCATGCAAAGAGGTACACAAAGCCCTTCTCGGAAAACCCGCGTTTTTGGAACACGCCTGGGAGGGCTCGAACCCCCAACCTTCGGTTCCGTAGACCGACGCTCTATCCAATTGAGCTACAGGCGCGTGCGTTTCATTAGCAGCACTATAACTATTTCCCGGCGGCGTTGTCAACTCTTTTTGACAATCAAAATAGCCTGTCGCGACTTGCGGAATATAACCGGTTGCCTCAACAGACTTATTGTAATAAGATTCACATATTGCTGATCAAGCCTCGAAACAGGGCAAGAGAATGAAGGACCATCGAATGCAAGCGAAAGTCTATCAAACAACATTGGCCTGCTGTGACCACGGCATCTGCCGGTGCGGGTCCTGCCGGAAACGCTTTAAGGATTGGTGCGGACTCGACCTGCCGACGAAAGAAGACGGCGGGGATGTGGTGTTTCGCAAGTATCAGGAATTTAAGCGGCAGACTTCGGATGTGCTGTTCGAGTATAGTGAGAAATGACGGGGGTAACGAGGCAACAAAACGAAAGGATGCAGGATGCGAGCGATGAAATGGACGAAATTGTTTTTGTGCTGTGTGATGGTCTTAGGCTCATACGGAATGCAGACAGTTGCGAAGGATGTCATAGTTTATTGCGACTCGGACCAGGGGCCTATCGGCTTTGCGGTGCAGGAGATCAGTGGGGCATTGTCTGAAAGAGGCTATAAGGTCACGGCCAAGTCTATGGAAGAGTTTTCGAGAGGGGGCGAAGCGGTCCGCATTATTGTGACGGTCGAGGCCAGGGAGAGAATAGAGAGGAGGCTGGCACAGAGAGGTAACAAGGCCATCGGCACGCTTGGGCCACAGGGATACGCCATTCGGTCGAGAGGGAACTCGATGTGCCTGGTCGTTGGGGCCGATGAGGTCGGTGCTATGTACGGCGGGCTCGAGGTCGCTGAGGCGATTCGTACTGAAGGCCGAATCGAGAACCTGCGCGAAGTTGTTCGCAAGCCCTCTATCGCTCGCCGGGGAATCAAGTTTAATATTCCTCTGGATGCGAGAACGCCGAGCTACGACGACACGGGTGACGCTGCGCAGAACAATTACGTGGAGATGTGGAATGCAGATTTTTGGCGGGGCTTTCTGGATAATTTGGCCTGCTATCGCTACAACACGCTGACGCTGTGGAACCCGCATCCTTTTCCGTCTATCGTTAAGCTGCCGGACTATCCGGATGCTGCGCTGGAAAACGTGTGCGTTACAACTTTGAAGCCGACCTACAAAGCCGGGGCTTGGAGGGACCCACAGTTTGTCTCGCCGGAGGTACTCAAGAACCTCAAGGTCGTCAAGAAGATGTCGATGGATGAGAAGATCGAGTTCTGGCGGTGGGTGATGAAATATGCGAAGGACCGGGGGATCGATATCTACTTCATAACGTGGAACGTGCTGATGAACAGCGCCGAAGGCAAGTACGGCATTACCAACGCACAGGACAATCCCAAGACAATCGCGTATCTGCGTCAATGCGTTCGCGAGACTATACTGACTTATCCTCTGCTTGCCGGCATCGGCGTGACGGCGGGGGAGAATATGAAGAACCGCAACGACGAATATGACCGCGAGAAGTGGCTTTGGCAGACGTACGGCCTGGGTATTATGGACGCAAAGAAACAGCAGCCCGGGCGCCAGGTGCGGTTTATTCATCGTGTCTGGAATACGGGCCTGGGCAAGATTATGACCGATTTTGCGGCTAACTATCCGGATTCTTTCGAGATCGGCTTTAAGTATGCAAGGGCGCACATGTACTCCTCAGCCAAACCGCCCTTCTGCAAATCACTGCTCAAGGAAATGCAAGAGCACGACGTGAAATGCTGGTGGAATTTGCGGAACGACGACATATTTAATTTCCGCTGGGGCGACCCTGAGTACGTGCGGGCATTTCTCTCCAATCTTCCGGAAAAGACCGCGGGCTATCACATGGGCTCGGATGGGTACGTGTGGGGGCGAGAGTTTACCAGCCTTGAGCCGGAGAGCCCGCGCGAGCTGGAGACAGATAAGCACTGGTACAAGTTTATGCTTTGGGGACGATTGGGATACGATCTTGATTTGAAGCGCGAGGCCATTGAGAAGATTTTGCTTGCGCGGTTCCCCGATACGAAAGGCCTGGGTCTTTGTGACACCTGGGCGACGGCGTCGAAGATTATTCCGCAGGTGAACCGGTTCCATTGGTGCAACTGGGATTTCATGTGGGCGGTGGAAGGATGCTTCGACCAGCGAAAGGGCTTTCATACGGTGAGTGACTTTATCAAGACACCGCCGATGGAGGACAGCGGGCTGATGTCGATTCCGGATTACGTGGAAAAGCGCCTCGCCAAAGAGCAGATGACCGGGACAACGCCCATTCAGGTAGCAGAAGGGTTGCAGAGCTATGCGGGCCAGTCGCTCAAACAGGCTGGGGCGATTCGACGTAAGGCCAAGGATCTCAGCAAGGAGCTTCGACTGACGTTGAGCGATATCGAGGCGATGTCACATCTGGGGAACTACTATGCGTCGAAGATTCTCGGCGGGGTGCAGCTTCATCTATTCGAGAAGTCGAAAGACCAGAAGGACAGGGGATCGGCGGTTCGACATCTTGCTGATGCGCAGAAGCACTGGAAGAGCTACGCGGCGGTCGCGAGCAAGCTGTACAAGCCGCAGCTTCTGGCGCGTACGCGGGTGCTCGACTGGAATAGGATTCTGGATGACGTGAAGAAGGACGTTGAGATCGCCCTCGAAAGCGGCAGAAAATAGTGAGCGAGGCTTGTCGGGCAAAGTATTGCGTTTTAGAAACGCCGCTCACTATCGGCCAGGACATCTTTAGAACAGGCTTCGGCGGGCAGAAGCACGAGGTTGTCGAACCAGGCGGTGACGTTGAGAGTGCGGACGCCGATTCTGCCTGAACGGATGGGATTCTTGTTGTCGGTGAAGTCAATTCTCAGGCCGCGGTCCTTGTCGGCCGAGGGGTGCATTCGGTTGAACCATACCTTGATGCGGCTGCCGATAGCGGCAATGCGAATCTGGTTCCACACACCGGGCACCACTTTGCAGTCCAGCTTGGACAGGTCAAAACGAGCCAGCTCTCGCCAATTGTTGTTCATCTTCCCCAGGTAGAGTTTCTGGGTATCGAACCCGACGTAATAGCCGCGCATTTGGTCATTGCCGGGGCCGGGGTCGTTTACGCGAAATATCAGGCCTGCATTGCCTTTGTCCTCGCGGAGCATTACTACCGCTTCAAATACGAAGTTGGACCAGCTCGGATCGCCAACGACCTTTTTGACGTTAGGTCCCAGCGCCAGGACATTGTCCATACCGGAGGCGCCGGTCTTATAGGTAAGCCAGTCATATCCCTGGGTGCGATAAGCCTGTTCGTGCTTATCCTGGAAATCCTCGAAGAACAATGCCCGCTTGCGGCCGGTGACGTAATGGCGAATCGTCTCGGCTTCGGCCAGCGATACCGGAGTGCAGTCCGGCCACATCAGGCCGCACCAGGGCACTGTCGGCTCGGGGGTGTTGTCCTTTGTGCCCCAATACCATCGGCAGTTTGAATTGCCCACCATCAGCTCCCAGCAAAGATAAACGCCCGGGGCGTATTTGTTCGCGGCCTTGCGCGATTCGAGCCAGTTTACAACCTCAACGGGCTCGCCGTTGCTTGGGCGGGGAGCGTACCAGCGTGCGCCGGCTTCGGTAAAGACGGCGCCCTTTGCGGGATTCAACTGAGTCTGCTTATCCCACTTCTGCCAGTTAGAGGAGTAATTATGGGCATCGACAATGTCGGTCCACGCGTGGTCATCCCAGCAGGCAATGACCGGCTGAATTGGGTCCATCTCTTTGGCCCATTTATAGCCAAGTTCCCGCAGTTGCCAACTGAATGATTTCTGGCCGTTCTGTAACTGTAATTTGGGCTCGTTAAAGATTTCCCACCAGAGGACACGTGGATCTTTGCGGTGGGGACGTATTATATCCTGAATGTAGGCCCTGAATTTCGGCAGGTTTTCTTTGGTGCGCTCGGCATCCTGTGGGCACGCGGCCCATCGCCCGTTGTGACGGCCCTTGATTGGTGGAGGAGATTCAAGGATAACACCCTTGCGGTTCCAGCAATCGTCGAA
>JAGMDR010000170.1 GCA_023128595.1 Planctomycetota bacterium
TGCCGGCCTGGTCGTTGTGGCTTTTCAGGTTTGCGAGGTTGATGAGATAATCGGCCTCGATGTAGGAGACGGGGATGTAGTCGGTTTTCTTTCCTGCGGCGGCCGGGGTGCTCCAATAAAAGGGGACGGAGGAGAATCTCGCGGCCGTCCGCCCGAATTTGCCCAGGTACTCGAGATAGCGGACATTCGGGTATTTGTCGTGACAGATGTTGTAGTACTCGTTCGGGAAGAAGCAGAGAGTATCGCCCACCGTAATATCGGCCTGTTTGACGCCGACTTGCTCAACGAGCTGGCCAAGCAGCGCGTTTATCATCTGTGGGGACGTGTTCATATAGTCGAGACTGCGCAGGTTGTAATCTTCGATCTTCGTCACCGGGCGTCTGTTCCAGATTCTGATACAGCCGACGAAATTGACCTTGATAATGATCTTTTCGCCCGGCTTGTATCCAACGCTTCCTTTGCCGTGTGTTTTGTTGAAGTGCTTGAAGAGCCGGTCCCACGCGGCGGCGGATGTCGGCTCGCCGGCAAGGGCGCCTATGGCCCGACCCATCATTTCATCCACGACGGTCTGGTTTGTGTGACTGCTCTGCCACCAATGTCCGTCTCCGGGCCCGTCCCAGTCGGTCGCATCAGGATCATGCACCCAGACAACACGGCCCGGATGAACCCCCTTGGCGATTCCTATCGGCGCATTTGCAGCCGGCTCTTCGGCCAAGATCGGCTTGTCGGCGGTAATGTCCTGAGCAAGCCACATAGCTCCAATGCTCAAGGCAACGAGCATCACACACAACGCGTAACGTGACTGTGCGAAGCTGCGTCTTGCCTTGCGAATAGCGGTGATTGAGGCGATTGCCCCTGTGAGCCAGATTACGAAGCCCGATGCTATCGGGAAAGCCATCCGCTGACACGGGTAGGTCGCACGCGAAGGCTTCGGTATCACCCGAACCAAGAACCAGACCAGCGCCAGAAACCCACTTAGGGGAAATATCCACATAAACCAGCGATGAAATCTTTTGGCCTTGAGCGGCTTATCCGTCTTCGGGCAGAGCAACGGAGCGTCTTTTTCTTTTGGCGACAGCATTTTTGGGCCCTCATACTTTCCAATTGGTTACAGTAATACTTCACCAAACCGATTGAATAATAGCATATCGTCGGGTTTTCTGCAATTCATTATGCACTCCGGCCGGTGGCGGGAGCTTAAGAGTCGGGATAGTCAGCAGGTAAGGTGCAGGGCGGCGGCGACGTCGGCGCCGGTTTGCGACAATTCATTGAACCGCTCAACTGCTTTGGTGGTATCGAAGGCTTCGAGTTCGATATTGTACTCCAGTAGAGCTTTGCGGGTCCGGCGCGGCACGCTCATCATCCCCGATGCCCCACAGCCGACCACAAGAACCGAAGGGCTAGCCTCGACCACAGACCCCAAGTCTTCGACGGCCAGCGAATGCCCCCGGACCCTCCGCCAATGGCCCTGCACCGAATCGGCGAGAATCAACACGTCGCTGTTGTAACCGACCCCGTCGATAACAACTTCCCCGAATTGGTACGAATCAATATGCATACCGACAATCCGCATCGTAAGAATACGAACACACATACTTTGAGATAGAGATGCCTGATCCCAAGGCGCCTCAATCTTCGACAACTCCGGTCCAATCACGCGATGTACTTATTACATACATCAATACAAGATCACTAATAACGAGACGAAAGCCAGTCGTCAGCAAACTTAGCGAAATCAGCAAAATTCACAACGCCGTCCCCGTTCAGGTCGGTCGAACTCAAAGAGTCAAGAGTATCTTGCACCTCATACCAAGATTCGGCATGATAAGCCCGCACGCCAGTGCTTACACATGACCAAATTTTTGTCTGTTTGCTCCATGCGCATACTGCCCCATCTGTACCAGTCACGCTATCGCTCGACACAGAGAAATTGCCTTGTGAGAACTGAATAGAGCCTGGAGTTGCTTCCGTGATCATGGTCTGGACGTACCATATCTTCGTCTCGCTGTCCCACACACGTGCAGTGGCAAACTCAGCTACGCAGAAGTTGCCGTGTGAGCCTGCTGCCAGCTCAAAGCTCGCCCCAGTCTGGACGTACCAGATCTTCGTCTCCCTGTCCCACACATATGCAGCGAGTTCTCCAGCTACGCAGAAGTTACCTTGTGAGCCGCGAGTGAGTATGTCAGAAAAGTCTCCAGTCTGAACGTACCATGTTTTTGTCTCGCTGTCCCACACATATGCGGCGAGTTCTCCAGCTACACAGAAGTTGCCCTGTGAGCAACGAGCCCACTCAAAGTCGCCAGTCTCAACGTGCCATGTCCCGGTCTCCTTATCCCACACATACGCAGCCTCGCTGGTATACCAGCAGAAGTTGCCTCCCGGAGAGTAGTATATGTGCTCAGGCACCATACATTGCGAGAATCCTGAAATACATAATACAATCACGAGACTCGCCAATATTCTTCTGCACTTACGTCTTCTGTCCATTTTCATACCTCCCAAGTAACTGATTGACCCGACATTTTCCGTTTACGCTGTTTTTGAAACATTACTGTGCGCTTCCACTCCTATAATAACAAAACTCCATCTCAATTCGAACCATTTTCCGCAAGATTAGCGTAGAAAGTCGCAAAGAAACAAAGAAGCCAAGCACTTACGTCAAGAAGCCGCTTCTTCCGGCCATTTTGGCACACGGCGGCCGGTGCGCACCGTTCTGGAACGCCGTTTTCAGCAGTGCCGCATGTCATCAGGCCCTCGCAGATATGGTCAAAAGGCACAACCGCCGGATTCGCTGAAGGATTTCCCCAAAAGAGTACCTTTGTTCTCACCGCTCGGCTCGGTCACATGGATTTATCGGAAATGCCGGCCTGTCAGTGGGAAATTGGCAGATTTCGCTGATTGTGGACGTAGCAGTGTCGTTTGCGTGTTGAAACGGCCGTAGAGGCCGTTTTATCAAAAAAGTGGGCTGAGGTGCGGAGGAGAGGGGAGCCGAGAACATCCCCAGCCCACAGTTCTCGGCATAATAAACTACGATTACCACGAGAGCGATGTTCGTTGCAAGAAAAAAATATCTCGATGGCCGGTGCCCGGCGGTGGGCATCGGCCTGGCCATAGCCGACCCACAGCAGCGCCAATCAAGCCTGGGTGAGAATTTCTGCAATATTTTTCGGACCAAAGGCGTCTTATATGGTGGCAAAAGACCAGGGTCGGCGATGAAAACGGGCTCAGGACCCTCGCACGCGCAAATCCTGGAAGAGTAGTAGTTTAGGCCGGCCCTAAGAAGGGGATGGAGGCAACAAAGGGGTCTTTGGTATGGTAAAACAAACCGCCGAAATCGCAAAAAAAACCGGCAAAATCGTAAATATCCGGCGCAATGCACTGCCGGGATTTCTCTACCCAAATGGCTATACCTTTTGCGCCACAGATTTGGGCAACCACGGCGTCAAAATTGAACTGATCCACGAGAACGACGTCGCCGCAGCAATCATACTCCCGCCCCAAGCCGTTGGAAAGTGCGGCAAGTGGCTTCTGGAGACCATCGGGCAGGATAAGCACGGCTTGCCGAACGGACTGTCGGAAATCCTCCGGAGGCTCAGTAAACACTCCGGCATCAAGACCGCTCTAAAGCGCGGCGACAAAAAAACAATAAAGGACGCCATAAGGGCGCTGCGAAGCTAATCGGCGCAGCCAAATACATAGGCGAACCACTTGAACTGATTCCCGCGGCCTCGGCAGCCTCCTGACCGCAAGGTTGGTAGCTCTCAACGGGTGCTTAGGGTACGCCCAACTTTCCCCATACAGCCTTCCGCACTTTGTGCAAATCCGGATTGCCCGGTTGCGTAGATAGGGAGCCGTGGCGGCCGGAGCTTTGCCAGGTGTCGTAGTCCATCATGGCAACATCTAATGTTCGCGGGTCTTTCCACTTCCAATAGTCGCTGTGCCCGTCTGCAAACGAAAAGTTCGTGCCGTCACCATGTCTGGCGGTGATCTGGTCCCACCATCGTTCCTGGTCATACCAAATGGTCCAACTGGCCGGACTGAGCCGGCCTTCGTCGAGAAAAACAGCCCTCTTGGCCGACTGGCGAATCAGTGTCCTGTTTTTCACTATCTGCCCATCAGCTCCGGGTATCGCGTCATAACCGTTCATAGCATCGACTATTGCATACGTCACGACCTCCCCGCGTATCCCGGTCGGGCACTTGTAGAGCTTTATGTTGGGGCAGTATTCAAATAGCAGTCCGTCTTTGATTCCTTGTATTCGTTCTTCTTCTGTGGCGCCCCGGCCCGGCCAATATACCCAGCAAGTCCCATCTTTGTTATGGCCGCCGGTGCTTGTGTTGCCGTTGATGATCTTGTCGTCGTTGTCGTCCGCATACATACCCCACGCAAGGACCAACTGTTTGCAATTATTGAGACAAGCCGCACGTTTGCCCTGCTCTTTGGCCCTATTGAGCGCGGGCATAAGTATCGCCATCAATATCGCGATAATGGCGATTACCACAAGGAGCTCTATTAGGGTAAATCCTCTTTGTTTGTCCATGACGAGACCCGAATTTTTACACGGACAGAAGTCAAAACTCAGGTCAATCATACGCTCTTCGAGACTGCCTGTCAAGAAGAATATTTTCCGATTTTTAACCGTTCACGGGGCAATATGTTG
>JAGMDR010000171.1 GCA_023128595.1 Planctomycetota bacterium
TTTGAGATTGCCACGGCCCCCAAGGGGCCTCGCAATGACACACACAAACATAATTCATACCCCCTGAACGGTTACTCCGATTTTTGGCGTTGATTTTGGCCGTCCTTGCCGCCATCCCCGCAGGCAAGTTGAGAAGCGCACGCAACGCCGCCCGGAGCCGCATCCAAAACTCAAAAACGCTTTTCTTTTGCCCTTGCGTGCATTGTGCTGTTTTGGTATAATTCCGGGTGCACAATAGGACTCCAATGATTACGAAAGGGTCGGAACGATGAAGAACAAACAAGTAACGCGACGCCGGTTTATGCGTGATGGTGCGATGGCTGCTGCAGGTATGGCTGTGGGCCTCGGGACCGCCGCTGCCGGTGTTAAGCCGGTCAGAACCTCCAAAATTCGCAACTACAACCCGAATATGGAATACCGCCGCCTCGGCAAGACCAACTTCATGGTATCGGCAGTCGGACTCGGCGGCCACTCCGGCAGCAACGACAAGCAGCGCCGCGACGTCGTTAGTCGATGTCTCGATATCGGCATCAATTTCATCGACAGCACCGGTGCCGGAGAGCTGCTCAGGGACATCAGGGCCCTCGGCAGCCGCCGTGATAAGGTGTACCTCGCCCTTTCCGAAACAGGTCGTGAGCCGCGCAACCCGAACTACCGTACCGCAAAGAAACTCTCAGAAGTCCTCGACGCCGCTCTCAAGAGAGCGAAACTCGAGTACACTGATTTGTGGCGCATCACAGTCTATGAGCCAGGCGGCCGACATACGTTCAACACTTCCTGCGAGGTGATAGAGGCGCTCGCCAAGGCCAAGAAACAGGGCAAGGCCCGATCCACCGGCATTGCATCGCACGACCGCCGCTGGTTCCAGTTTATGATCGAATACTTCAGCGAGCTTGAAGTGGTCCTCTTCCCGTTCACGACGATGAGCAAGGCCGCCCCGAAAGACAGCCTCTTCCCGGCTCTGAAAAAATGCGATGTCGGCGCCTTCGGCATCAAGCCTTATGCCGCAGGCTCGCTGTTCAGGGGCGACCAAGAGGAGAGAAACCGGCGCGCACGCCTGGCCATCCGCTACATCCTCCACAGCAACACCGTGATCCCGATTCCGGGCCTCAACAGTGTTAGCGAGGTTGATACCGTGGCCAAGGCCATGGCCGAACGCCACCGGCTCGACCTGGAAGAAAAGGCCGAACTCGAAAATGCCGCCAAACAAACGTGGGCCAACCTGCCGCCGAACTATCACTGGCTGAAGAACTGGGAATACGTATAGGTACTACTACTTTGTCAAGGCTGATTTTGGGGGTTGTCATTGCGAGGCCTGAAAGGCCGTGGCAATCTCCGGCCCTCGAACGGTTTGAGATTGCCGCGTCGGCCTTCGGCCTCCTCGCAATGACACCTACTAATTCGATTTTGACTGACTACTACCGCCTGTCCCAGCACCCTCAATGTGAAGTGGACTTTTGCAAAAGTCTTGTTTGAAATAGGAAATGTAAAATCTGAAATCCGATTACCCCCCAAATAAGAAACGAGCAAGCTCAACTGCCTGCTCGGCCTTGGTGTGTGTTATGGTAATTGGCGGAAAGGGTCTGTGCTAACGGCCTGCGTTTCGCTGTGCCTTGCGCATACGCCGGCGGTTCTTCTCCGAAGGTTTCTCGTAGTACGCATTACGCTTCATATCCCTGATCAAGCCCTCTTTCTCACAGAGCTTCTTAAAGCGCCTTATCATCTGTTGAACTGATTCACCTGCTCGTGATTTTACTCTCAACATAAAAAAAGAACCTTCCGTTACTCCCAATGCCAATATTTCAAGCTCTCAAAAAACCAACTATCTACTTCTTAATTCGTCAAAGAATTGAAAGCCGATTACTCTAATGCAGATTTTACATCTTTTCAAGGCAAAAAGTGCCCGCCGAGATTTTTTTTCGCCCAAAAATGCTGTCTGTGTCCGATAAAAACCTCACTATACCCGAAAGACCTGCAAATTTGCCGAATATTTGAGCTTTCTTGAGTAATCTGCGCAAATATGTTAGAATACAAGTGCTGTTTTGGAGGTACTTTTTAGTTGGAGAAATTGCGTCAGACGCTCAGAGTCAGAAAAGAGCGGGCCATTTTAGTGGCCGCTGCGCTCCGCACCTCCCCCGACGGAGACGATTTGACCGAGCTCACCGCCCTTGCCCAAAGTGCCGGCGCGGTCGTCGTGGACAGATTCCAGCAGAAAATCCGCAAGATAAACCCCGCCACATACATAGGAAAAGGCAAGGCCGGCCAGCTCAGGACCCGCGTCCGCCGGTTCAAGGCCGACGTTGTCATATTCGACAACGACCTTTCCCCCGCCCAGATCCGCGAACTCGAAGAGCTGATCGAGATAAAGGTCCTCGACCGAGCCGAGCTCATTCTGGACATATTTGCCACCAGAGCAAAAACAAAACAGGCCAAGCTCCAGGTCGAGCTCGCACAGCTCGAATACACCTACCCAAGGTTGGCCCGCATGTGGTCCCACCTTGACACCCTGGCCGGCGCAGGAGGTGCCACCGCCGCAGGGGCCGTCGGCGGAATAGGAACCAGAGGCACCGGCGAGCAGCAGCTCGAGATCGACCGGCGACTCGTCAACAAGAGAATCACCGAGCTAAAACGCGAGCTCGCAAACATTGACAGACGCAGGATTCGCGAGATCAACGGGCGAAGGGGCCTGTTCAAGATCTGCCTCGTCGGCTACACCAATGCCGGTAAAAGCACGCTCTTGAACACGCTCACCGATGCCGGCGTCGTCGTCGAAGACAGACTCTTTGCAACACTCGACACCCACACAAGAAAATGGACCCCGGCCAGAGGCGCCGAGGTGCTCCTGAGCGATACCATCGGCTTCGTAAGAAACCTGCCCCATCAATTAGTTGCCTCCTTCAAAGCAACGCTCGAGGAGGCCGTCAACGCCGATCTGCTCCTGCACGTCATCGACGTCTCCAATCCCGATGCCCTAAAGCAGATCGAATCGGTAAACAATGTCCTGGCCGAAATCGGCTGCGGGGAAAAACAGGTCCTCATGGTCCTCAACAAGGTTGACATTGTCCGAAAGTCCGGCTTGCTTGAAATGCTTCAGACGCTCTTTCCCAACGCGATAAGCATCTCGGCCAAAACCGCCCTCGGCCTTGACCGATTAAGCCGAGCCGTCACGGACCAATACAAAGGCGGCCAGGTCACCCTTCGCGTCACAGCCGGCCAGTCCAACGGCAAGGTCCAGAGCTACCTCCGCGCCCATGGCCGAATCCTGAACGAGCAATACTCCGACGGCCAGGTCCAAATCGACGCCACACTCGGAAAAAACCAGCTCCCAGCGCTAAAATCCCTCCACCCCCAATCCGTCGAAATCCTGCAATCCTGACTACTTGGATCCCACGTCACTCGTCCCCCTCCTCCCGCCTGGCGGGATGGCAACGCAGTTCGCCACCACGACCCAATCATCTACTATTGGCTCACTGGTTTTTGGCCCGGACGGGGCGCTATACGTGAACGAGTTTTCCGCCGATGAGAAGCTGATAACGGTCAGCCGCGTTGTTCCACCACCGCGCAGGTTCTGACTGTTGAGCTCGAGGCCGCTCGGCATCTGACAAATCTCCCGAGAATACTGTGGCATTTCCTGCCTGATTTAGGTATCCTACGCCTCAGGAATTTCGGCCCGGCCGGGTCGAAGTCGAACAGTAAATCGCAAATAATACCGAGGCGCCCCTTGGCTGCAATAGTTGCAAGAATCGTTGATCGCAATATAATTGCCCGTTTGTTCCTGGTGGTGGCGCTCGCCGCCATTTCGTCTGTTGTCCGGGCTGAGAACTGGCCCGGCTGGAGAGGACCTCGAGGCGATGGGACCAGCATCGAAAAGAATGTCGCTGTCAAATGGAGCGCCACTGAAAACGTAGTCTGGAAGGTCCCCGTTCCCGGCAAAGGACACGCCTCGCCAATCGTCTGGGAAGACCGAATCTTCATCGTCACAGCCATCGGTGAGAAAAAGCAGCGGGTCCTGCTCTGCCTCGACACCACCGGCAAGATGCTCTGGCAGCGAACCGTCCTGGTCTCACCGATCGAGAGAATCCATAACCTCAACAGCCAAGCTTCCTCGACCCCCGTCACCGACGGCGAAAAAACCTACGTCAGTTTCCTCGATCTCGACAAAATGTTCGTCGCCGCGTACGACTTTGACGGCAACAAAATCTGGGAGGTTCGTCCCGGCGTCTTCGCCAGCATGCACGGCTACTGCTCGAGCCCCATCCTCTGGAAGGACAAACTCATCGTCAACGGCGACCACGACGGCCCGGCCTACATCGTCGCCCTCGATAAGCGAACCGGCAAAACTCTATGGAAGACCCCGCGTCCGAACAATACCCGCAGCTACTGCGCCCCGATCATCCGCCGAATGGACGGCCGAAACCAGATGGTCCTCTCCGGCAGCATCTGCGTCGCAAGCTACGACCCCGACACCGGCGAGCAGCACTGGATCATTGACGGACCCACCGAGCAGTACGTCGCCTCACTCGTTTATAACGGCGAGCTGCTCTTTATGACGTGCGGCTTCCCCGACCACTACATCCAGCTAATCCGCCCCAATGGCCGCGGCAACGTCACTAATACCCACATCGTTTTCCAGACCGACAAAGATTGTTCATACGTCCCCAGTCCGATTGCCGCCGGCCCCTACTTCCTCGTCGTCTCCGACACCGGCGTCGCAACCTGCCTCGACGGTAAAACAGGCCGAACCTACTGGCGAAAGCGACTCGACGGCCGACACAGCGCATCCCTCGTAAGCACCAACGGCCTGGTCTATTTTCTCTCCGACAAAGGCGAAATGACAGTAGTAAAGCCCGGTCCCGAATTTGACCTCGTCGCAACCAACCGGCTCAACGAAAAAATCGATGCCTCACCAGCAATCAGCAATGGAAGAATATACATCCGAACCTGGAACCACCTTTACTGCATCGCAAACAAGTAAGCCCAAACTCAGGCGCAGTGCAATGGACACGCGGATCGCACCTTTCTCAATACAAGACTATTCAGAGCAAATGACGCTGGCCGGAGCGCGAGGCCGACACGCCGGTCCGCAACACTTGCCCCCCATCGCTCCCCGTGTCCGGGCCCTTCATAGTCCGACTTTCGTCATTCGATATTCACCTGCACCTTTGCCAAGAATCCGCCTTTTCATCCCGATTTCCCCAATTCCCGCAAGAAACCTCCTGGTGTGGCTAATTTCTCTGGTAGAGCATAAGGTCCTTTCTGACATAGGATTGCGACCTGCGTCGTTGCGAGCGAAGCGAAGCAATCTCACTCATTTGTAAGGCGGAGATTGCCACGGCCTTTTTCAAAGGCCTCGCAATGACGATAGCGGCTCTGTTGCGCCTTGTGAACGAGTATTGACAAACGCCCCAATCACTTGCCGGAAAATCTGGCCACACCCAAACCTCCCCCTGCCGGACTTCTCCGTTGACAACTCGCCCCAATCTCGTGTATTATACCGTTGTTAAAGGATGGGTGGTGAGGAGGCCTCATTCGATGCCGAAGGTCAATGCCGCGAGCACAGGAAATCTTCGACGTCGTGCATCAGTTGCTCCCTTGCGCGGGCGAGGCAGCTCAAGACAATCAAAAGCCCTATGTCCAGGATCATCGATGAACCGAAGTATAGCAGTGTCATCATAAACCACGTCGGATCCCCATTCCGCCTTATCCCCGGCAACATCCGTGTAATAGTGAAGGCGCACAGGCACGTCTGCATTACCAGGTGAACGACAACCAATCCTCGTCCGATGTTGGCGGCTTGTCTTAACTGCATATTATCTTCCTTTTGTCTTAACCTGAGATTTGCCAAATAATTCACTCTGCAATGTTCTTAAACCTTCCAATATACTACCAAATACTTGATTTCTTGCACAACTTCATCCGAAGAATCTGGCATGGTTCAAATAAGTCAGAT
>JAGMDR010000172.1 GCA_023128595.1 Planctomycetota bacterium
GTACGGGTTGAACGATTGTTTACCAGGGAGATTACATAAGTTGTTGAAAGTCAACAGGTTCAAATTTTTGAGGAGGACACCAGAACCTGCCGACCACCAAAGCTCTGCAATTCGAAATAACGGGAACCTGTGATCAGAGATTCCTCACCTTCAGCCGCACAATTTCCCTTAGTTCTTCGACCTCCCTGCGCAGGCGTTTGACTTCCTCTCGCAGCTCCTCAACCTCGCGTCTTAGGTCCTCGTCAAAGGGCTTTCGCTGCTTACCCTCGGCCATATCCTTGAGATGCCGCTCAAGTTCTTTGGCCTCCCGCATAATTGCCTCAGCCTTTTCGTGGTTCCCGGCCGCTTTCGCCTCCTTGGCCAGGCCGTACAAGTGCTTGATTTCCCTCTCAATGTCCTGGCCCTTTCCGCGTTGAGCGGTTTTGTCGATCTGCCTTGCCAGGTCCCTGGCCTTTTCGCGCAGCTCGGCGGCCTCGTCGCGCCGGCCCTCGCGCTCTGCGTGCTCAGCGGCCTCTTTCAACTCGGCAAGTTCGCGGTGCATGTTCTCGATATGCGCTGCCACCTCACGGTGCTCTAACTCGCGTCTGAGACCCCGATCAATCCCCTCGGCCTCGGCCCAGAGCTGCTCGGCCTTGTCCTTTTGACCGCGTTCTTCCGCCTCCCGCGCCATCTTCTCCAGTTTTTGCAGTCGCTCTTTGAGTCCGCCCCGTTCAACCTCTCGCCTTTGTCCCCTGCCGGCCTCGACCTCCTCGACCATTCTCTTGAGTCTCTCTCGCAGCTCGTCGGCCCTGTCATGCTGTCCCTCGCGCTGAGCCTGCGCGGCGGCCTTCTTCAACTCGGCAATCTCGCGGTACACATTCTTGGCGTGCTCTGCCATCTTAGGGTGCTGCAACTCCAATTCTCGCCTCAGCGCCCGTTCAATCTCCTCGGCCTCGGCCATGAGCTGTTTGGCCTTCTCCCTCTGGCCGCGTTCCTCGGCTTCGTGGGCCGTAGCCCGCAACTTCCCGATACGTTCCTTGGCCTCGGCGAGCTTGTCCTGGCCGGCGGACACCGCCGCCAGGGCAAGAACGCACGCGAGAGCTAAAATTACCATTTTCTTCCACATGTCACTGCCTTCCTTTCTTTGTTGATACCGCCATTGCACCCAATACATTACCACCAACACTCTAATGACAACTTTCCGACATTGCACTTATCTTATATGAGAATCTTCTCTTTTGCCGTATCGAAGCAAGCGGTCTTGCCGGCCTGCAGACCGAGCATACCCATTTGCAGCGATGTTTGCACGTGGTACGCAAGATCCATTGGGCTCAGCGTCTCCGGCCGGCCCGAACGACAGCAGTCGAGAAATTTCCGCCAGTATCCGACAAAGTCCTCGCCGTGCTCGATTGCGAAGCGCTGGGCCTTTTTCTTGGACCCCTGGGCGGGGATAAAGACGATTTCGTTCTTTTCGATGGTCAGTGTCCCTTCCCATCCGCGGATTACGGGGATTCGCTGTCCCGCGCCTCGGCTGGCGGTAGCAGGATAGTTGTTGGCCTGCGTCCCAAGCACGGCTACCGTGAGCTTCTGGGGGTAGTCGATGAGCATATTGAACGTATCCGGTATTTCGCGCTCCTGGTAGCGAAACTTGCCGCCCGTGGCGACGACCATACTCGGCATACCGACGCCTAAGATGGATAGTACCGGCGTCAGACAGTGCGGAAACAAATCGGTGGAAGGTCCGCCGGCGTAGTCTTCGTACATCCGCCAGCGGAAAAATCGGCTGACGTCGAAAGGCCGCTTTGGCATATCGCCGAGAAACGCCTCCCAATTCAGGGCCGGACCGGGCTTTGCGTTGGGGTCGTCTATCGGCATGCCTCGCTCGCCCCAGTCCCCGACACGGAAATAGCCGCACTCGGCGTGGACCGGCCGGCCGATCAGACCGTCCGCGACTAACTTTTTCATCTGCGCCCAGGCATCGTCGTACATCCCCTGCGTGCCGAGCTGGAAGGCAAGATTGCTCTTTTTCACCGCCGCCGCTAACCGCTTGGTCAGCTCGAACTGCCGCCAGTGCGTCACAGGCTTCTCACAATACACATGCTTGCCCGCCTTGATCGCATCGATTGCCTGATACCCGTGGTGATGGTCCGGCGTCGCAATGCACACAACATCAACGTTGGGATCCGCCAATAAATCGCGATAATCCATATAGCTCTTAGCAGCGCCGTAGGCCTTCGCACGCTGCTGCATCCGAGGCCGATAAGCGTCGCACGCCGCAACAATATCCACCGCCTCTTTTGCCTGAGTCTTGAGCCAATGCACGGTCTTGAAGTGTGCGCCGCTGCGCCCGCCGCAGCCGATGAAACCGATACCCAACCGCTCATTGGCCCCGGCTGCTCTGGCCGCCGTTCTTGTTCTCGACCCGCTCGTGACCGTCACCGCCGCCGCGGCTGCCCCGGCACGATGAATAAACTCCCGACGCGTCAAGCCCTTGTCGTTGTTCGATAGTTGCTTGTCAGCCATAGTCTTATCCCCTTACTCTTTGTATAATTCGAATTCGCTTGCCTGAGCGGATCCAGCAATATAATGTCGCCGGCAGCTCATAGTCTATTTTGTTCACTGTGGTTTGGGGGTCGCTGTGGTTTCTCGCGGCCAGGCGGCCCAGCGTTTGTAGAGCTTCTCGATCACGTCGTTCTCGGCCCGGCCGTCCCACAGCGCTGCCCCATACCGCAGGACCAGCGGGTTACCCGAGGCTACCTTCAGCGGCTCTTTATGCAGAGCAAGCGTAGCTGAAAGGTATGCGAAGGGCTTGGTCATCGTAAACCACGTTGCAGGGTGGCGCTCGTTGCCGGGATGATCGAACATAGCGACGGTAACGTCCTTGCCGTCGGCCTTGGCGGTATAGGCGCACCATCTCGAGCGGACAAGCCGCTCGTCGCCCCGGAATATCGTCCCGGTCTTGCCGTCGGCATTGCGAAACTCGCCATCGTTATCCATCGACCGAATGAAGCGCAGGCCCAGCCCGTGATAATGAGACCCCGTGAGCGTAACCGATTCCTTTGACTTCGGCGGCTCAAATCTTGACTGCCAGGTCAAGAGCGTAACCGCCGGCTCGGTCAAACGGCAGACTTCGAGGGCACGCTGCTCCTTTAGCAGCAATTCTCCACTTTGCGGATTCTCCCAGTCGAGCTGCTCGGAAAAGCCGGCGAAAGCCACATCCTTGCGACTATCGATCCTTGTATCACAGAACCGCCGATGCAGTTGCCGTCCGGGGGCCTGATGCTCTTCCCAGAAGTTCACGCCGTCGGCGGTAACGGCAAACATCAAAGCGTGATGATGCTGATGGTCGGAGGGTGCATCGAGAAGGATATTCACCCCGCCCGGCGTAAACAATTGGTCGGCATAAGGCTTGTACGGCACATCCCGGTAGCGATAGCGCATCAAAACCTGTTCGCCCGAATAGACCGAAGCGGTGTTTTGCTCTGTCGTAACGCGCATCGAGTTGGCCGCGACTGCCGAATCCGAGACGGCCAAGATAAGCAAGCCTGCAAAGAGCCAGAGTATTGCGGTAACGGTTTTCAACCTTTCCATAGCGCCCCCTTTCTTTAGTTACTCTCACCCGGGCCCGCCAGCGTACAGGGACTTACCCGGCGTAATGGCACACAGGCCTGTTCAATTGGTGTATCTGACGGTTCCGGATTCGTTCACGGTATAGCCCCACTTTTTGATGTAGTCCCAGCCAGATAGAAATTTGTCGTTCGTGTCCTTGAGCTTCTGCGACAAAAGGCCCTCGAGCTCTTTTTGCAGCTTGCGGTGCTCCGGCTTATTGCAAAGGTTGTTGAGCTGGTATGGGTCCTTTTCGTTGTCGTAGAGCAGCCAGGGTCCGTTGAGGTCGCGCACGTAGGTATAGCGCCGCGTGCGCAGGCCTCGATATTCCCGGCCTCCGCTTTTCCTTGTCCACTGACCGAACGGCGAAGGGCAGCTAATCAGGACCGCATTGTCCGGTGGTTGGACCTTGCCTCGTACAACGTTACTAAAGTCCGTACCTTCGACGGTACCAGGTATCTCGATGCCGCTTAAGCCCAGCAGTGTCGGCATAATATCGGGTGCGTTTATCGGCATATCAATTGTTCTGCCTTTGCCGCCCGTTGCAGCGGGATAGCGCAAGAGGAACGGAACCCGAATCGACTCGTCCCACGGCCTTTGCTTCTTCATCTGACCGCGGGAGTGGAGCATGTCTCCGTGATCGGAAGTAAAGACAAAGATCGTGTCTTTCTCCAACCCAAGCCCCTTCAGCGTTCCCAACAGTTCTCCTATGCAGTCATCGAGCGCCGCAATATGGGCATAGTACCCGGCAAGGTTCTTTTTTGCCTGGGCCTGCTGCTCTTTCGGCACATTGGCTCGCAGCGTCAATTTCGCCGGGTCGAACATGTCCCTGTACTTCTGAGGCGCGGTGTGATAGGGCGCGTGGGGCGGCCCCCACGAAACAACCAACGCAAACGGCTTGCCCCGGGCATGTGCGCGAATGTACCGCTGGGCCTCACGCGTCTGGGCGATGGAGTCGTAGCCTTCCCACTTGAGCTTCACGTTCTCGTCGGCGTAATAGAAAGAGTTGTTGTAATTATGCGTACAGTCCAAGACCTTCCAGAACTTAAAGCCCTGGCGTCTTTCTCGCGGAATGAATGCGCCTCTTCTGTTTCCATTGAGATGCCACTTGCCGATATAGCCTGTTTCGTAGCCGGCCCGGTTATAAGCCTGAGCAAGTGAGACGGCCTCGTCGTTCAAGAGCAAATCGTTGAGGAACACGCCGTGAGTCAGCGGATACCGGCCCGTCATCAAACTCGCACGATACGGACTGCACACAGGACAGCCGGACACCGCATTGCTGAAATTAACGCTCTGGCCGGCCAGCTTATCGAGGTTTGGTGTCTTAACGTCCTTGTTTCCCGCATAGCCGGTCGCCTGTGCGCGCCACTGGTCCGCAAAAACAAAGACGAGGTTCGGTTTTCGGCCGGGTTTCTCTGTGACCTCTCGCTGCTCGCCCGAACATCCGGACAGGCCGGGTCCCAGAAAGACCGAAGCTGCCCCGATGCCGGCGCTCCTTAAAAGCTCTCTTCTTTTCATATACTATACCAGGGCCTTGAGATTCTCGATGCTTGTTTGGGCCTGTTCGATTGTGCCGCACTCGACGCTCAGCACAATGTCGCGCGGCGCAGTCCGGCATACGTCGATGACTTTCTTCCAGTCGATGACGCCCTCGCCGCAGGCACATCCGGCCGGGGTGCCGGTAACCTTGCCGCGCTCGTCTTCGGATTGCTGAATGGAGATATCCTTGGCGTGCAGGTGAACTAATCTGTCCTTGACTCTTTCGAGCCACTCAATCGGGTCGTGGCCCGATAGGTAACTGTTGCCGGTATCGAAATTAATTCCAATGGCCTTAGAATCCACCAGCTCATAAATCCTGTCCAAGCCGTCCGGATGCTTGCTGTACTGCTGGTGCGGTTCAAGGCCGATCATAATCCCGCGGGCGTCGGCAAACGCTGCCGCTTCGGTAAGCGTGTATTTCATCAAAACGTGGTCTTCTTCCTCCGTAGTCCATAAGGGTTTCGGACCTTCGTCTGTATTGACCACCGGCGCACCGCACTCGGCGGCGAATCGAATCGCCTGCTTGAGGTAGTTGCCGCTTATATCCGGTTTGCAAAGCGGTGTGTGTGACGACAAGCCCGAAAGCTTCACGCCTGCCTTTTCACAGGCCCGTTTGACGCGATACGGGTCATCCAGCATCGAAACAGTCTGATAGTACCCGGCCTCGCTCATCAGCTCCCTGCCCCAGTGGACCCAGGGCTCGACGTATTCGTAGCCCAATTCAGCGGCCTTTTCCACCGCCCACTCAAACGGCTTGTCGGCGTGCCGCACGTACTCCATATTGACACCAATAGAAACCTTTCCCATTACATAACCTCCTTACTAAACTAAATTCAAGCCTTCTGCAATTTTGCAGAACTCATAACTAAATTCAACTACTTTTGGAGCTAACCTCTCACAAGGGCCGACCTAACAATGAAATGTTTGTCAACTTGAAAGGAATCCTGTGTTTGGTAATTCCGTCAAGCACCTCGAATACAATGCGCCCTCTCGGAGGAAATTCGCCCTTTGTCTTGAAACTTGTACCTAACAAACGACCTTGTGAGGACGAACTGCCCCCGGAAGATACGTCGATTTCCGTTCCGTCTTCTCGATAAAACTTCACATCTTTGACAGAGTTCCGCAGCAAATCAACCCTTAATGATATCTCCTGGCCCTTCGTATCGTACCTCTCTTTCACCGACCTTATTGAAAAACCAGGGACATCACTTGAAATACCCTCCTTGAAATCCATAACTCCTAAATCGATTTTCTTTGTGCCCGTGGCTTTGAAACATTCAATTACTCCTGAAAGCTCAGACAGTCCTTTTGCTTTTTCCTCCGGCACATCCAGCTTAACGTCAAACACAGCAGCTCTGCCATCCTCAGAGAGCTTTGGGAAAGCTATTCTTCGATTGTGTTCACCGAGAATGCTTTTGCCGGTATCAGTAAGAGCTTCTTCCACTTGGCCTTCTATAGTTATCAGGTTGGGCTCCGGCAGTTCGAGTACCACTGAGAGTGTATAGCTATTGTTGGATTGGTACAATGGCTTTATTCCACGCTCTTTCTCCGCGCCGGTTACAAGACGCACTCCGCCTATCCTGGCCTTTCCGGGTTTTGCCTCTGTAATGGTAGGCACTGCAATCGGACTCGTCTCGCCAAAAGCCAGCTTTTTAATCATCGCTTTGTAACCCTTTTGGGCCTGAGCCACTTCTGCTTCGTAGTCGAACAAAGCTTTTGAATCGCCATCAAGAATAATTTGAACAGGCCCCTTTTCACCGAAAAGCATTTCATTGAGCACAGGTTCGTCCGGCCCTTCTTTGACAGGGTTTTTGCCGGCACGGATTTGCCGTTTCATCCACTCGTCATCAGCCATCATCTTGTCCATGGCCTCAATCATTTTCCGGCCTTCTATCTTCACCTGTACGGTACTGCTGTCAATTAACTCAAAGTTCGAGCGCTTCTCGATTTTTCCCGGCAGATGAAGTTTCTTTACCTGCTTCAAAGTCCCAAGCATACCTAACATCATCGGCCTGGCTTCGTTATATTGCAACCTGGCTTCTTTAATTTTTTGCGTCAGCTCGGCTTCGGTAAATTCCGGGACATCGCCTTTCTTTTCCGAGCTTTTTGAATCAGACTCCTTTCGCAGTTCAATTGTTATCCGGCCCGATTGACTCCTGGAAAATCTTAGCCTCATATCTTTATTGAGTCCGCCGGCCCGAATATTCACCTTGTTAATGTCACGGAAATAAGCGGTGCCGACAAAATGAATTCGCCCTTCGTCGGTCAACTCATGAGAAATGTCCTTCCAGGCGTCGATACCTTCGGACTTTTGTAATATCTTCTCGGTTTCAAGTTTTATCCGATACTGAGGGCTGGTTTCGTTATCGCTGAGATTGAGTTGTGTCGGCACAAAAATAACATCGTAAACCACTTTACCAGAACCATCCGGATTCAACGTGTACTCGCTCTTTTCTTCCACGCATCCTGCAAAAAACATAAGTCCAACAACCAGCAACACACACCTGGCCTTACTTACAGCTTTGAAGTTGATGCTCAACATAGTCCATCCTTTCCAAAGGTTCACATAAGAGACCTCAGATACCCAATCATATCAGGCAGTTGCTCCAGCGTCAAGAACAGCAACGACAAAAT
>JAGMDR010000173.1 GCA_023128595.1 Planctomycetota bacterium
GCGAAAAAGGCGTTGAGCCCCATCCCCGGGGCCATTGCGATAGGCGCCTTGGCAAAGACGCCCACGATAATCGTGGCAACCGCGCTGACGATACAGGTAACCGCAATCAATGCCTGCTTATCCATCCGCTCAATTCCTTCCGCAGGGATCCCCTCCAAGCTCAAAATCGATGGATTGACGAAGATTATGTAGGCCATCGTTAGAAAAGTCGTCAGGCCCGCTACGAACTCGACCTTGACGCTCGTGGTCTGGCCACTCGTGTGTTTTTCCTTCAATTCGAGATGCTCACCAATCATTTTCGATCCCCGAAATTTGTGCTATTGGCCTCGAATCACGCACTCAGCAACATCATTTCGACCGAGCGCAGCGAGCGGAGAAATCTACCGAAATGACCGTCATCCACTTTTCTCATACCCGAGCTACTCGGAAGGGACTTTATTACTCTCCGAAGCCAGGAGCCGAACTATCTCACTGACCAAGCTCGAAGAGTTCTGAGCGGCCATTATGTAGAACATCTGCTTGTCCACCATTGCTCCGGCGTCGGCCTTGTCGCTTATGCTGCGTATTACAAGATGTGGGATTTGCCGCTGATAGCATATCTGCGCAACCGCTGCGCCTTCCATCTCGACCGCGTCGGCATTGAGCCTCTTTCGCAGCTCCTCGCACTTCTTGTCGGAGGCAACGAACACGTCGCCCGTCACAACAACGCCCTTTATGACCGCTGGGCTTCTCTCTCCTGCCACAGTTTCTATCTTTCTGAAACCGGCCTTGCCCGCCGCTTCTTGCGCCAATTCCAAGAGCTCCTCATCGGCGGCAAAGAAAACCGGATTCTCAAGGCCGGTAAGCCGATTCTTGACACCCTTAAAGAAAAGCCCTTCGGGCCACACTGTTCCCATATCGTGATAGGCCGTCTTGTGGGCGATAACTATGTCCCCAGGCTGTAGATTCGGATTGACGCCGCCCGCGATGCCCGTAAAAATCACCTCGCGCAGCTTGAAGTGCTCTATTAGTAAGGTGGTCGTCATTGCCGCGTTGACTTTGCCGATGCCCGTCCACACAATCACTACCGGCCTGCCGCTCATGCTGCCGGTAACGAATTTGATTCCTTCAATTTGATGGTCTTGTTGGTCGGACAGTTCGTCTTGAAGAAGCTCAACTTCAGCCTTGAACGCCCCCAATATCGCTGTCACCGGCTCGCAATTGGGCACTGGTTCTTCTCGCCGCAGAGTCGAATCACAAGAACCGCCCAACAGGATAATCAATACACAAACAACCGCCCAAATTCTGCCTTGTCTCATCGTTATGTCATTCCAAATCTACTTAACATCAGTTGCTAAGAATGTTTAAGGCGCGTGGTAGTGTGTCAAGTCCGATTTTGTACGTCAAACCTGCGGTAAAACCGCAGGCTAAATAGAATTGCTTCGCCGGCAATAAGAACTGGCCAAATCAAATTTGACAAAGTACTAACCTTGCGTTGTACGTGGGTTCTCCAATCTAATGATCCGATCCGATTTTGGCGTTGACCTTCTGCGACGGCCCGCTCCAGCCCAATCTCTTGAAACGCCCCCACTCGCCCCAGCACATTGCCGCGGCGTTAATTGCAAAATGATTTTCCTCGAAAATCCTGTGCATCATCAGGAACTTCTGATCGAGAAGACGTACCGCCTCTGCTCGCTCGCCGGCCTCAAATCGTCTCTCCCTGGACAGCCTCAATAATCGATAAATCCTCGCCTGCAGCCCGGCAAAATCCAGACCCACCCGCAAAAACGCGATACGCCGGCGAACCTCCACATCGTCTCTTGCAGCCTCATCGGCAGCGTTCAGCAGCCCACGCAGCTCCTCGATAACCCGCGGCGTATAGGGCTCGGTCACATCCTTGCTTGCTTCTGTCTCTTGCGCGGCGGTCTGGGCGGTCAACTGCTCAATCCGCATCAGGTAGCGCTTGATTTGTCCCGATGCCTTGCCGAATCCCGAACGGCAGTAATCGTCAATCGCCTCGTCAACGTCAAGGTCCGCCTTCCAGTGCAGCTTTGCCAGGATATAGTAATTGAGTCCCTGCGTCGCCCAGTGGTGCATGCAGGAGTCGAAATCGGTGCCGACGCACTTATTGTGCGCTATATGGTTGAAGTCTTCGGCCAGCTTGTGCACATAAACACCCGGCGTGCCCTCGTGCCGGCCCCAGAGCAGCAAATTCGGACGCCAGAATATCATCCCGGCCGCCTTTGCCCACTCATCCCAGTCGGCCATACCCTGCCGGCGGACTTTGTCGTCGGCGTAATGGTCGGTACGGTGCACGAAGCGTATCACGATTTTCGGATGCAGCTTTTGCCTGACCGGCGGCGATGCATAAATGCTGTACGCCTGGCCGGTAAATAGAACATCGGGATAGACCTTCGCCACCTTCTCGGCGATGGCGTTATAGAAGTATAACATCCTGTCGGTCAGTGAGACGTAGTCAAACCTCTCAGTCCGGCCGGATTTGTGATTGTATGTCCATATTCTTGTGGGCCGACCGTTCTGCGGGTCCAGCGCCTTGCACTCCGGGCACATACAGAAACCCGCCTTGCTCCCTCCATCCTGGGTCATCAAAGAAATGCTTCTCTGGCCCGGGTTGCCTTGCAGTTCCTTAATTTTTTCCTGCGCGATTGCTTCGATGAGCGCGGCGTTCGACTTGCACAGTCTCGGCCGCTCCCAGCTCGCATCGAAAAACCGCGAGCCGTCCTGCTGCATCGCAAACCACTCCGGATGCTCTCTGAGGAACCTCTCCCACATTTTGCCGGGCAGGATCGTGCCGTCACCCGTCCTCAGTCCCAGCGACCCGCCCATCCGGTGCCAGCCCATCCAGTCGCTGCTTTCTGACTGCGTCGATGAAGCCTTTTGCCGCGCCCGCAGCAAATCCTTTTTTGCAAATCCGAGCCGATCCAGGCCCTGCTGAAGCCGGCTGCTGTACCCGCTCCAGCGGATATTCCGCTGCTCGAACAAAGGCGTAAAGCGCACATCCAGCCGCTCAACCGTAATTGTCCTTCGCCTCGGCACCACTTTTCCGCTCTCCCCCGGCCACAGATACCGACAGCCTAACACATCTTCGAGGAACGTCGTCACCGCATATCGGCTGCCATAGGGATCCGAAGGAGTATTATCATCGGCGCCAAGCATCACGAGACAATTGCCGAAAGTGCGAATCAGTATGCCACCGGGCCCCAGTCCTTTGCTCGTCACGCCAAGTTTCTTCGTCAGCTCCCCTTCGCCCACGAGAATAAACGCCTTAGCAATACCTTCGCTCGACGTAGATTCAATCCGGCCGTCAGTGACCTTCACATCTCCCAGCTTATTCTCGGCGAGCACTTTCAGCCGGGCGCCGGACATCTGCAGGATATGGTCGCGCAGGATTTCCGCCCCCTCAGCCGCCGCACGCGAAGTTTCCGCCGGCACCACAATCACCGCGCCGGCCCGACCATCCGCCACAATAGTTACTGCCGCCTGGGTGAGACCTGCGCAACAGACCAGTACGGCCCCCAACAAAATCGCTAATGTAGCCCCTCTCCTCACTTTTCCATTTTCTCCCAAATCAAACCTTATCGGATTTCTGATATGCACCAGTGTGTCTTTCTTGAGATTTCATCCTGGCAAAAGAATGCGAGCAGGTTTCACCGGAGATTCCTTTTGACGGCCGTATTATTCTTCTAATGCAAGTATCTCCACCTTTCGGAATTCAACGGGATGGCTCTCGGCCTGAAGGGATATGTAGCCTTCATGCAGCATCTTGTTGCCGTCCTTGATCAGCTTCTGTGCGTCCCGGTCGTTTTCGTCAAGCTGCGGCTTCTCGTATTCCAGCACGACCTCGCCGTTCACGATATGTTTGATGGTGTCGTTGCCGTGGACCTCAATTTCCAACGTTACCCACTGGTCGCCGTGGTACGTCTTTGAGCTGGAAGAAGTGCAATGGCGTTTCACAAGTTTGCCGTCCATCACGATATGCGTGCCGGGAGTGCACACATTGCCGGTTGAACGTTCGTCCCTGCCGTTGCCCCCGAGCATCTGGACCTCGACGGAAACCGGAAAACTCTGTTCCTTTCTCATGCTTTCGGGCGACTGGCAGTGCATCATGACCCCGCTGTTTCGATAGGCCCATCCCGGACCTCCGGGACTCTGGTCTCCCACGAACCGGTACTCCACGCGGAGGATGTAGTGTGAGAACTTGTTCTTATGAAAAATATGTCCGAATTTTCCGTCGAACTTGTCGTACTGATCATAAGAAACCTTCAGGATTCCATTCTCCACGCGGAAGGTGTTCCCATAATTGTCGTTCAGCTCATGGCCTGTGATCTTGATATTCCACCCCTCAAGGTCCTTACCGTTGAAGAGGCTGGTCCAGCGGCTCTTGCTCGGACCGGCCTGTTGGCCTGCACAACCACAAAGCGTGCTCATCAGAGCCAGGCACAGGACCAACAGAACGCTATACCGCTGCTTCATGGCCAAGGCCGGATGTCTATTAGGAAGCTGCTTAGTTGTCATTTTCAATCACTCCTATTTAGTAGGTGTAACAAAATGAGTTTTTAACTGACTCGAGGCCCCTGGATTCCCGCTTTCGCGGGAATGACAGATAGGTAGCTTTCTCTTTGTCAGACGCTCTTAGTATATTCGGTACTTTTATCCGATCAAGGTTAACAGTCGAGCACGAACATTTCAACCGAAAACGTAGCCGTTCAGGGCCTAATATGCTCAATTGTAACCGTTCACGGGGTAGTAGGTTGAATTTTGGCGGTTTTTTTTTCGTTGCGAGGCGCGAAGCAAACCTGCCCTGAGCGCAGCCGAAAGGAAGCAATCTCGAATTTCGAGTGTTTGAGATTGCCACAGCCTTTGAAAAAGGCCTCGCAATGACACAGAAACGCAATTTATGCCCCCTGAACGGTTACAGTTTAAGTCTCGAAATATACGCCGTCGTTTTCAAGCGTCTTTCTCAAGTCGGTGTACCGAAGCTCGCGTGAGCCACAATTCTTGCGGGCGCACAGAGCGGCAGCGGTGCCTGCGGCCTGGCCTTGGCCCATGCAGCACACCGTGTTTCTGGTGGACATGTGGGCCCTATGGTCCGATGTTATCATCATACCGGCAGCCAGCAGGTTGTCTATTCCCGCCACACGCATCGCACGGTACGGGATTCCGTATGTGCCGCCGTTCTTTATCTGATAGCGTGGGGCCGAGTCGTGAAAACCATAAGCCATAACGTCATCGTCAAAATGTCTGCCTTCAATAACGTCTTCGTGCGATATGTCGTAGTCGCAGGTAATCAGTCTGCCGCGTCTGATGTTAAGTCGCGGGCTCGTTCTGGCGATGAATGCCTTTTCACAGCCGGGGACAAATTTCCTGAACAGCTCTATTGCTTTGGCCTGACGCTTTCTCAACTCCAATTCGGCTTTGGCCACTTCGTCCCTGTTGGTGGGGCTGACGGGCATTTTGAGATTGAGCTTGATGAACATAAAGTAGTTGTCGCGGACGGTAGTCGTGACGGTTGACATGCCGATCTTGGTTGCCTGCCGTCTAAAGCCGTCGGGAAGACTGACCGTTCTGCCCTGCAGCCGTACGATTTGCCCATCTTTTTCGCTGCGGCGCCCTTCGGCCTGTTGATAAATGGCGTCGTGCGATTTGAGAAATTCGTAGTATTTGTCCATGCTGACATTTCCGACGCCTATACTGTTGCATACGGCGTAATCGTTCGGCTCTCGGTAATCGGCGCCTGCGTAAGCGGCGAGGTCGCCGTAGGCGGTGCAGTCCACGAACGATTTTGCGTAAATCGCCTCTCTTCCGGAGCGGCTTTCTGTGATTACACCCTTAATCCGCGACCCCTGCATAATCGCTCCGGTCAAAAGGGTATTGACGCAGACAAGAACGCCCGCTTCAACAAGCATCTCGAACGTGACGAGTTTATACATTTCCGTATCAATCGCGGTGCATACTGAGTCGTAATTGTAACCCTCAGACATTTCGGCGTGCCCCGACGTGCCGCCGACTTTCAGCAGCCGATCGATAATCTGCTGAGCAATCCCTCTGACAACCTGAGTTTTTTTCACTCCCGGGAAGGCCTTCCACAGGTTATAGAAGCTGTGAAGAGCAGTACCGCCTTCCGTGACTGTTCCGCCCGGATAGCCCTTCCACTCGATCAACATCGTCTTCGCGCCCTGATGCGCTGCCGCCAGCGCTGCTACAACGCCTGCCGTGCCGGCGCCCGCTACGACGACATCAAATTTCCTTACAGGCAAATTTTTCGGTGGCTCCTTGTAATAATTTCCAGGTTGATTCGCAGTCTTGCCCTTAGCGCCTTTTGCGCTGCCGGGCAAAACGCCAAGCCCCAGCAACAAGCTCTGTTTGGAAAAATCTCGACGATCCATTATTTTCTCCTATGATAATTCGATTCCGTCAAAACAATTTATGGCCCCAAAAACGTCATCTTAGCCCATCTTATGGATAGAAGCAAGTGCAATAGAAACAGGCTGGAGGGCCGGAGCAGCAACTTCATACCCGACTTCAAAGGCGTAGAATTTCTTCACCGGAGGCAATGATAGGGATGAACAGTGCAAAGATGCCCATCTCACAGCACAAGAATGGGGCATCCGGGTGATTCAGACTTCACAAGGCTCGTAGGATTTCCTGCCATAGACCTTCTCATAAGCCCTGCAGAAAGGGCAAATCCGCGATTCAAGTTTCGCGATTCTGTATATCCACCCCTTTTGCCTTTTGCGAGCATACCTGCACAGTATGCAGTTTGCACACATCCGAGCCATCCCCTTCTGTCTTTTTGCGGCCTGTTCCATTGCTCCTTATTCCCAGTGCTATCCCACGATCGTGCTCTCGGGAGGATGCCCACCTTCAAAGTGCTTGTCCAACCAGCCGGAAACCACGTTGTCTCGTACATCGAAGTGCTTCGCATAGGGTTTTATGTCCAACACTGGAGTCTGATCCAACACATCGACCTCCTTGAAATGCAGCTTGTTGCCAGCAATCGCACAGATTCTCACGATAGACAGCCCTATGTGGTTAGGGCGATGAGGACTTCTGATCGCAAATATCCCATGCTCGGCATCTTCGAGGAAGGGCTTGCCCTTAATCTGCTCTTTGCTCGACTTATGAAAGTAGTACAGAAGGATCGCGTGGCTGAAGCCCTCAAGATCTGCCAAGCCATCCCTATATTCCTCGCTGAGTTCGACCCAGGCTTCAATGTCCGGTTTGAATATCCCCTGGATAGGCGTGTCTCTTGGCTCCTTGTAAGGAGAATGTATCACACCTATAGGATGCATTATGATTTGCATGGCCATTCCCTTTCTTTGATCTACATACTAATTCAAATTCAGGAAAAGTCCAATTCCGTCTGGAGCATTGCTCAACGCCGCCAAAGCCGAGGAGTGATTTGATTTCCCCAATATCTCTTTGTTCGGGCGAAACCTTGCTCAGGTGTTCAAGGCAGACAGATACCGATGTCGATTCGCCTGTTGCCGAGCAAATCGCCAGTATTCGCAAATGAGCAGTAACGAGTACAAGATGTCTTGATAGTATTGACTGTCAGTAACGACGTCTGCCACCGCCGCCACCGCCACCACCACCGCCACCGTCACGTCTGCCGCCACCGCCACGTCTGCCGCCGCCACCGCCACCGCCACGTCCGCCGCCACCGCCACGGTCGGGTCTCGGACGAGCCTCATTGACGTTGATGGGGCTTCCCTTCAAATCTTTGCCGTTCATTTCATCGATTGCGTTTTGGGCTTCATCCTTGGAGGGCATTTCCACGAATCCAAATCCTCTTGATTCGCCACTGTACTTGTCTTTTATGACGTTGGTGGTATCGACTTGGCCAAACGCTTCAAAAGCCTGGCGCAAATCGTCTTCAGTTGTCTCAGGCGACAGATTTCCCACATAAATGTTCATTTCGATTTCCTTTTTCCAAATTCTGACGGTTGCTTCCAATTAAAGGCACTGACTAAGCTGCCGAACATTTCTTTTGCAAAAGTACCAATTCCGGCCGGCGAGTGCAACTAATTTCTGTGTTTCTGGCAGGTTTTTTTCCCTTTCAGGAGGGCCCGGCGGGCTATTTTAGCTTATTTATTTTATTTTTGTTGAATTCTTGCGGCCTTTCCTGGTATGGTAGCGTTTGTAGGGTATGTTCTTTCGTCTCTCAAGAGTATGCTTCTAATGAATCAAGAATGAGAGATATTAGTTGAACGGCTTGTAAACAGGCCAAGGAGAAGTGCAAGTGAGTACAGGTACAGTAAAATGGTTCAATTCAAGTAAGGGATTTGGTTTCATTGCTCCGGATGATGGCGGCGACGACGTGTTTGTCCACCACTCGGAAGTTAAGACAACGGGTTATGCATCGCTCGAAGAAGGCCAGAAGGTCGAGTTCGAGATCGGAGAAGGCAAAAAAGGCCCATGCGCAACCAACGTGACCCCGGCCTGACCAGACAACAAGGCTTGAAGGAATCGAAAGGCCCTGCTAAATGGTGGGGCCTTTTTGTATCATATTGCTTGCTCCGGTAAGTTGGGTTTTTCGCACCCCGCCTTTTGTATTGTGGACTTCCTCCGCTTCTATTGGTCAGCTCCCGGAACACATACTCTCCAGAAACTCTCCGTTGGCAGGGTACTTCTTGAGCAGCTTGAACAGGGAGTAGATGGCCTCGCCGGCCCTGTAGTTAGACAACACGCGCCTTAGCGTGGCCAGGCCGCGGCTATGGTCCTGACTGTAGAGCCTTGCTTCCTTTCGTGTCCCGCTGGCGGGGATGTCGATGGCAGGAAAGATTCTGGCCTCGGCTAAGGACCGGTCGAGGACAAGCTCGCTGTTGCCGGTTCCCTTGAATTCTTCGAAGATCAGTTGATCCATTCGAGAGCCGGTGTTGATCAGGCACGTGGCGATGATGGTGACGGAGCCTCCGTTTTCGACGTTACGTGCCAGTCCGAACAGACGACGGGGCACTTCGAGGATGCCGGCTTCGAGTCCACCGCTCATAGTGTGGCGGCGCGGTGCACCTCGGCGGCGGGTCCTGTTGTTGAATGCTCTTCCAAGCCGTGTCAGACTGTCGATCAACAGGACCACCTGGCGCCCGCATTCAAGTTCTATCTGGACGTGAGCGAGCATCAGCTCGGCGAGCTCGACGTGCTCGTCGGCGCCGTGGTCGCTTGTACTGGCCACCACTTCGGCGCCCTCGACTGCCCTGCGAAAGTGGGTAACTTCCTCTGGCCGCTCATCCACCAACAGAACGATGATACGGCTCTGGGGCGAACATTGACCAATCGCCTGGACGATCTGTTCGAGGAGAATAGTCTTTCCGGCCTTGGGCGGCGAGACAATCAGTTGACGCGTGCCCTTGCCTATCGGTGCGATAAGGTCAACGATGCGCATGCTGTCCTGGCCGCAGGCGCCAAGGTCAAATCGTTCGTGCGGATCGATCGCCACCAGATCGGTAAAGCGCGGGCGTTTGGCGAAGGCCTCCGGTTCCATGCCCCCTAAGGACTCGATGGATACGAGCCTGCGGCCGCCTTTCTTTCGCTCGATTTGACCGGTGACGGCTGTTCCCTCGGCCAGAGCGAAGCGGCGAGTCAGGTCCGGGTGGACCGTCACTTCGACCGGCCCCGGCCGATAAGACCTCTCGGCGGTCCTGATCGCAAACCGTTGTTTGTTAAGGCATTTCAGTATTCCACTAATTGTTTCGCCCATCGAAATATTCCCTCGGAATTTCTACGCAGAAAGATCGTGATCAAGAAAACGCTTGCATTATAGCATATTGACCCGCATTGGCAAGTGGCTGCCGATGGTTTTGCACATTATTTTGATTGACGCTGCCGTTGGTGATCTACCCGATCAGAAGGGGTTTAGCATTTCCTTGACCTGCCTGGTGCCCCAGATAATCACTTCATCGATGAACGAGCTCTCCGGCACATCAATGCAATGCACGAGGGTCCGTGCGAAATCCTCTGCGGAGGGATAGCCTTCCAGCCAGTCATCGTCAATCCCGGCTGCCTTGCAGAAGTTCGTCCTCGCCGCGCCAGGAACAAACGAAGTAGCCTTGCCTCCCCACTCGGCCATCTCCAGATGCAGACAACGGGTAAAGCCGACCATCCCGGCCTTTGCCGCCGTGTAAGCTCCCCAGCTCGGCCAGGAATAGTGAGCGCAGCCGCTGGAAACATTGATGATATGACCGCTGTGGTGTTTCTTCATCTCACGAACAACCTCCCGGCACCCCTTCATCACCGAGATTATGTTCACATCCATCACTCGTTGAATGTCCTCGTCGCTCATTTCCTCGACCTCGGCTATTTTTATCCCGGCACCGTGGTTGTTCACGAGCACATCGATGCGTCCGAATCGCTCCTTAACCGCAGCAATGAGCTTTCGCCAGTCTTGGGTGCTGACCGCATCGGCTCGGACCGCCAGAAGGTTTTTATGGTCCAGCTTTTCTTTGGCCAGGTCCAGCCGCTCCTGGTTCCGCCCGGTAATTGCCACCTTCGCGCCCATCTCAAGGAGCATCCTGGCCGTTTCAAAGCCAAAACCCGATGTTCCCCCCGTTATAATGACCACTCGGTCCTTCACATAGTGCTTCATCTCAACCCTTTCCTAAGAAGCCAATACCTGTCAACTGCGATCCGTTCGTCGCAACATCCTGTGCCGCCGGCTGATTCGACCGGATCTTGGACAACAATACCAGAACCGTCCGAATTGGTCAATACGCTCAGAAGCTGCCATTCCGCCATAGGGCCGACAGGGAGATGCCGGAGCGGCCTTTGGTCGAGAGACTCAGACCGAAAGAGCGAAAAGATGCTTGCGGAAGGCAAGAGTATTCTCTTATATTTACCTAATACTACAACGCTACTTACGCTGTAAAAATTGGCTCTATGT
>JAGMDR010000174.1 GCA_023128595.1 Planctomycetota bacterium
CGCCTTATGGGCGATGAGCATATGCACTATATTTGCCGGCATAATAATTCTCCTTTTTCCATCCCCGCGCAGAGCCTGCCCTGAGCGAAGCCGAATGGGCGGGGACCCAGTCTTCTTTGGTCATTGCGAGTCCGCCACAGGCGGACGTGGCAATCTCACGCCGTCATTCCTGCGCAAGCAGGCATCCACTCCCCAGTTCTGCCATCATTCCCTGCTCGACACAAAATCCACCCACAATACGACATACGCAATACCAGAATGTCATTCCGAGCGGAGCGCAGCGCAGTCGAGGAATCTATTCTCCCATCATTCTGAGCGAAAACAGCCTTTAGCCCTGAGCGAAGTCGAAGAATCTTGTCGTCAATTTCGCGTTCACTCATTCACACACTTCACGAGATTGGCTTCTTTCTCAATTTCAAATCAATATCAGCTTGTGATGCAAAATCCTGGATGACCGAGCGCATGACCTTCGCCTTTGCCTTTATATCAGCCTGCATTTTCTCGTCGGCGATCTTTCGCTTTGCTTGGTTTTCGGCTTTCTTGACCAAATCGACCGGCATCAGGGCGGTAGCTATGCAGAAGAAGCTGCACGACCTTCCTTCGTTATAGTTAGCAAGCAGATTCTCAAGTATTGCCCTTTTTTCTCTTTGCTCTTGCAGCCATGTTTTCAGACCGACTTTCTTTATCCGCTCCGTATTCGGCCTGCATACCTTGTGAGTAACAAAACTGTCCCCGTCGAAAAACCGCTCAAATCTCTCACAGGGCCAGTCTCCACAGTCTGCACACGTAACAAAGCCGTTCTTCTTAACACAGCAGTTGTATATCTTGCACGATATCGTCAGCGAGATCACCTTACAGCCCTCGCACCTGCTCTCCGCTTTCGATTGATATCGTGGACACAACCCACAATACAAACCGCAGCACCCCGCAAGATTCTTTTCTTCCCCTAATTTTACTGTCATATCTATCCCTGCTATATGCGCAATTGTTCTCCAGTTCACGCTTCAGAAGCTGCGAGCGCCAAGCATCAAGCAGCGAGTCACTTACCCTCCAGTTGCTTGAGCACCGCCCGTGTCACTCGCTGCACGTAATTATCCTTGTCTTTCAACGCCGCTCTGATGGCAGGCAGCGCCGGCCGGCCCTTCTCGCCTATCCTGCCCAGCGCAATCACCGCGTACAGTCGCGCCTTGTCCGTCTTGTCTTTGAGCGCTTCTACGAGTACCGGCAGCGCCTCATCCTCTTTGCCCCAGTCGCACAACGCATGCGCCGCCGCAATGCGAACAACCGCCGCCGGATCGTCCAGCATGTTCTTAAGAGGCGTTCTTGCTGACTCCACATCTACAGGCCACTTACAGTTATTGTGCAAACCTACAACGGCCCAGTAACGAACGGATGCATACTCATCGTTCAGGAACTCAAGATAATCCGGGATAGCCTTCTCGCCTTTGTAGTCCAGCTTCTTTATCTTCCAAAGCCGCTTTAGCAGATCTGTCTCATCGAGCTCGTCCCTCCAGTGCGGTGTGGTATCGCCTGCCGTTTTCGGTCCGCGAACGTCAACCATCGCCGCCATCCCGCTGAGCTTAAGTCTTGTTTCGCTACTGTCCTTAAAGCCAAGCCGACATGCCTTGGCATACAGCGCCTGGCCGGACTTAAGCAGCACCGGTTTCGTATACAAATTCCAGCCGGTCTTGGCGTTCCAGCCGCCGTCAATTCTACAAGCAATTGATGCGCCATCCGTGGCGCAGGTGATTGTGATGTGCTTGCCCTTATCGGGTGCTCCAGAACCGACACTGAACTTTGGCGTCGCTGTCTTTTGCCATTCACCGCTTGGCCGTTTCATCTCATCGAACTCAGGCTCCAGAATCAGCCCAACATCGGACGTCTCCATCACCCAGTCTTTATGCACCTCGCGCATCCGCTTGAGCACATCCTTATATTCCGGGTCATCCGCCAGGTTCTTAACCTCATGCGGATCCTTGAGTGTGTCATATAGTTCTTCAACCGGCTTGGTCGGCTCGAAGTACTGTCGCTCCGCACCCTTCAATTTGCCCTCGGCGTTTAGCCTTCGCATCTCCTGCATCGTCGGCATCCGGTTCATGTAATCAATATCCTGACCGCGCGTAATGTGCGGCATGTAATTGCGAATATACTTGTACCGCTTATCACGCACCGCACGAATCAGATCGTACGCCTCATCCATACGGTCGCGCGCTGCGAAAACGTACTCACGCGGCTCAGCCTTCTGACTGCCCAAGAACGCTTTGCCCTGAATGTGCTCCGGTATCTTGACCCCGCCCAGCGAAAGCATTGTCGGCGCAAAATCGATGAACGCTACAAGGTCATCGTTCACGGTCCCCGGCTTGACCGTGTCGGGATTATCCGGCACTGCAATCTTTCGCAATTTCTCCGGCACCCGAATAATCAGCGGTACCCTGATGCCCGAATCGTAAATCCACCGCTTGGCTCGTGGCAACCCACGACCGTGGTCGCCCCAGAACCACACGATAGTATTAGCAGCCAAGCCGTCCTCTTCCAACTGCCGAAGGGTCTGCCCTACCTGCTCATCCATCTTGGTAACGTTGTCGTAGTACCTTGCAATGTTCTCACGGACAACAGGCGTGTCCGGATAATAGGGCGGCACAAGCGCCTTGGCCGGATCATGCACGAGCTTTTCGCCCCTTTTTGGCCAGTTCTTACTCTCGTGTGATATTGTGAAGTTCATCACGGCGAAGAATGGCTGACCATTAGCCCGACCTCGCCAGTGTGCCTTTCGGCTGGATTCGTCCCAGGCCGTCACCGGCGGGTCGAACTGGTAATCGGTCTTGCTGTTATTCGTGCAATAGTAACCCACCGCCCGCAGGTATTCGCTGAAGCACTTCACTTCCGCAGGCGGCACACCTTTGCAGCGCATATAATTCGTGCCGATCGTGGTCGGATACATACCGGTGATAATACCCGACCGTGCAGGCGCACAAACGCCCGCGTTTGAGTATACGTTCGTGTAACGCACACCTTCAGTCGCAAGCCGGTCAAGATTCGGCGTCACAGCGTAACTATCGCCGTAGCAACCCAAATCTGGGCTGGTGTCTTCACAACTGACCCAAAGGATGTTCAGCCGCTCTGTCTTGCCGGCTTCGTTCGCTTTGATTGGAACTTGCGCCAGCATCACCCCAGCCACCGCCCCCGAGCCGACCCGCAAAAACTCTCGCCTATTCATATTGTTCTTGGAACCTGCCATAAATGTAACCTCCACATCTTACA
The DNA here is from genome assembly GCA_023128595.1 of Planctomycetota bacterium. Classification (GTDB taxonomy): domain Bacteria; phylum Planctomycetota; class Phycisphaerae; order Sedimentisphaerales; family Anaerobacaceae; genus DAOVRL01. The sequence goes on from JAGMDR010000174.1 coordinate 3,262, forward strand.
AGTTCGGTTTTGCAATCATCGTTACCGTAAATGCTTACATACAAACGCCTTACTACCTTCATGCGTCGTGTCTTTGATTGTCTCTATTATATGGCGCGAAGCTCTATACGCAATTCAAATCCCGCTGCACCGAAGTAATCGCAATGATCTACTCACAGGTTTTGACTTGACGGAAAGAGCAGGCTTAGATACTCTACAGTCTGAAAGTGACAGGCCAATGAGCGACGCTGGGCACAAAAACAATAAAGAGCCAGATGAGCAGGAGTCCATTCCCACCGCCAGTTACGGTGGCTCGGCGATAGGGCCGGGCGCCGAGATCGGGCAGTTCCGTATCAAAGAGGTGCTTGGCCGCGGAGGCATGGGGATGGTCTATCTGGCCCACGACACAAAGCTCGACCGCCCGGTGGCTATCAAGAGCCTGCCGGACGAGCTGATGGACAACCCCAAGGCACGGTCGCGTTTTTCGCGCGAGGCCCGGGTTCTGGCATCGTTCAATCACCCAAATATCGCCACAATTTACGAGGAGATCAAAAAAGCCGAGGGCGCCGGCTATCTGGTCCTCGAATACATTCCTGGTGACACATTGGCCGAGCGAATCCGGCGTGGACGGCTTAAGCTGGAAGAAACGCTGACGATTGGGCTGCAAATTGCCGAGGCGGTGGCGGCGGCACACGAGCATGG
>JAGMDR010000175.1 GCA_023128595.1 Planctomycetota bacterium
CCGGCGCCGCTCATCGTGTAGGTGCCCGCAGGCCCTTCAACGAAGCTGCCGAGAGATCCTGGACGGCCCCTGAACCACAGCGCCAGTGCTTTAACACCCTCCTCGGTCCAATCACGCGGGTAACTCAAGGTCAGGCTCGCCTCTGAATACTTGGAGTAGCCCTGCTTATTGTTGTCGTACTCGTATGGCATCGACTGAGTGCCACCGTGAACGATAGTTTGCTCAGCATAAGGAGGCTCAAAGTGACCTACAATCGAGCCGGTGCCGTTGCCAGGATGACCAGGCGGTGGCTCCTTGTAGCCGAATCCGTCTATCCACGTCTCAAATATCCTGTCGGGTGAGAAATCGTTGTAGTCCTCAAAATCGTCCACAATAAGATAGTTGGCTGTCGTGAAGCTCCAGACATCGCCTTTCCACGGACTATCGGGGCAAAGGTCATTGACCTCATCGACTCGCCAGTAGTAACTCTGGCCTAACTCAAGGGCTCCAGCATTGTAGGTGGTAGCATCCTGGCGGCCTCGATATATGCCCGTCAAATCAAGCGTATTGGCATCGTTGACATCATCGAAATTGGTACCCAAGTACACATCATGCTCAGCCGCCTTACGTCCCGGCATCCAGCTAAGAGTAAGAGCGGCCGGCCTCTCCGCCTCTGTGGCACCGTCAGCCGGACTTGGGTAATGGGCCTCGAGCCGCCAGACCCATTTCTTATACAGGTACCTCTCGACGGCCTGGCGTTCGGCCTCACTGAGGGCCCGGCTGTAGACCAGGACCTCGGCCAGATCACCATCCCAGCCACCTTCCCAGTCCCCGTACCATTCAATCCCACCGAGGTGCCCACTTGACTGGGCGTGTGTGACACCGTGGGCCTCCACCTCGCTATATCTGGCAAGGAGGATACCGTCGCGAAATATATCCTCGACACCGGCGGGGCTGTTCAGCCGGGCTGTGTTGATAGTAAAACCATCTACGTTTGGGTCATGCGTGACACCGATGCGGAGTGGCTCTCCTCTATCGTCAGCTCCGAGCATGACGACAGTCCGATCCTTGTTAAAGGAATGGTGGACGAGGCCATTACCGGCTATTTCCTGCCATCCGATATATGTCGCAAGCCAGTTGGGGAAAACGCCACCCGTCGTCACTCGGCTGCAAGCGACGGCAATTATCGTGATGTCTTTGTCGTTGGGGTTGTAGTTGAATCCCATCTTTTCGTCCCGCGTGCCGTGGAACGTTACCGTGTTAAGGCCGGTGACTGTCTGATTCTCGCCATACGTGGCATCGCCACCGCCACCGCTTGCGTGCCGGTTGTTGCCCGACGTGTCGTTCCAGCTGCTGATGCGAGCGCAGGAATCGAGCCCGGTGATGGCCGATGCGTCGAAACGCAGCTCCAGGCCGTCCGTTACCGGAAGCTCATCCGCACTGGCGGCAGCCGTGAGCAGAGACAGCGCTGATACAACTGTCATCAAGCAAAACAATTTCTTACACATAATCATCCTCCTTCAAAAAAGTTAATATTAATTGGTTGGCGTGTAACCCAGTTTGCCCCACACGGCCCTTTGTACCCTGTGCAAATCACGATTGCCAGGCTGGTGAGAGCCGCCGCCTATTGTACGCGGGTCTTTCCACTTCCAGTATTCGCTGTGCCCATCGGCAAAAGAGAAGTTTGTACCATTACCGTGTCGGATTGGAGGCGCATCCCACCACTTCTCCTGATCATAATAAACAGTCCAGCTCACCGGAGTTAGCCGGCCTTCATCAATAAAAACAACCCTCTCGCCTGGCCTGCGAATCTGCGACCTGTTTTTAACTATGTGTCCTTCAGCTCCAGGTATCGCGTCATGCCCGTTCATAGCATCAACTATAGCATACGTCACCACTTCTCCACGCAGACCAGTGGGGCACTTGTAAAGTTTTACGTTCGGGCAGTATGGAAATAGCAACCCGGATTTGATACCCTCTATTCGTTCTTCTTCTGAGGCAGAACGGCCAGGCCAATATACCCAACAAGTGCCGTCTTTGTTGAAGCTACCGGTGATTGTGTTGCCGTTAACGATCTTGCCCTCGTTATCATCCGCATACAAACTCCATGCAAGTCCAAGCTGCCTGAGATTGTTAAGGCAAGCAGCACGTTTGCCTTGCTCTTTGGCCCTGTTTAACGCCGGCATCAGTATGGCCATCAATATCGCGATGATGGCAATTACCACCAGCAATTCAATCAAGGTAAAGCCTCTTCGTTTGCTCACAATAATATTCTTCCCTTCTGCTTCTAAAATAAATTTCTCACAAATCACTTTTATAAGACTGGCCTTTTCTTGCGCAACGGTCAATTCTCAATAGTCTCTAAATCCTTTCATCCACTCCGGCCAAACCGGTGGGGCAGCATTTACGTCGTACTTTTTGTGCCACTTGAGCTTCCACAGTTCCTTAAGTCCTACCTTCCTGACAGAGGAATCCAGAAAGCTGCCATTTATTATCCCGTTGTCGTGCCGGTCGATGCAGAAACGCAGCACATTGGCGTTACTATTTACTATTACCAATAAATTATTCTCATATTCCTGAGGTTGCTCGCTATGATGCGGCCAGCCTCCGGGCCACATGCAATCCAAAATGAGCGGGATATTACTCGCACCCCCAACATCCACAGTTCTCCAAAGTCTGTCGGGGTTGTATGGTCTCCCTGGTTCATAATTACACACCCATTCATTCAAGCCATAGCTGATGCACGTACCTTCAAAGTCAGGACCATATACCTTATTACATGCGACGCCCCAGGCTCCGTGCCTAATGTTGTTTATTCCCGGCCCCCAACCACCATAACCGTCCCATATAGGTTTCTTGGCCACGGGGCATAACAGCAGCTTCTTATCCGTGTAGTACGGCAGCATCACCACCGGCCACCCATGGATTTGATCCCACGAGCCATTGTGACAATATCCGTTATAGAAATAGCCGTTGTTATCACCCGTATACGCCGAAAAGGCAATGGTCCACTGTCGCAGGTTTCCCTGGCACACAACTGTCTTTGCCTGATTTCTTGCACGACTCAGACTCGGCATCAAAACGGCCATCAACAAGGCAATAATGGCAATTACTACCAGCAGTTCAATTAACGTAAACCCTCTTGACTCCCGCATAATGGCTCACCAGCGAGATGTGCGACCCCAAGCTACTGTCTTGTCAATTCTGCATTCTTTGCATTATTATAACATGCTCTGGCAAAAAAAAGAAAAAAATTAAAAATTTTTTCGTACAGGTAGACGAGAACAATGGGACAGAAAGAACCTGCCTGAGAACCGCCTAACTCCTTGATTTACAAAGGGGTTAAGTCGAAGCCAACCTATATATAGCTAGCCGCGCGCTGGAACATCCGCTTTAATGCGGTAAATCCCAGCAACGCGGCTATTTCTACCAACTTTCTTGCAGTTGAACCACAACTAAACAAATGGATCAGCGTCTCTTGCGAATGCGAAGCAGAGCCAATCCACCAAGACCGAGCAGAGCGATTGTTGCCGGCTCGGGAACAATCCATTTATTGTACAGGTAGCCCTCGACGGCTAGCATTTCGGCGTCAGTGAGTGCCCGGCTGTAGACCAGGATTTCAGCTATATCACCGTCGTAGCCAGCGTTCCACTTATCAGGCTCATACCCTATCGCAAAATTAATCCCACCGACGTGCCCAGAGGACGCGGTGTGTCCGCCGAGAGGGGTCCAGGCCTCCTCGTCGGTGCCAAGGAGGACACCGTCGCGATAGAGATCCATCAAAGCCTCCTCGCTGTTCAGCCGGGCTGTGTTGATATGAAAAACATCAGGGGATGCGGAATCTGGGATTTTATACACGCGGTGTGCTCCGCCATCTACCGCATCAAATCCGAGCTTGACGTAAGTCATATCGGTCTGAAAGCCCATGAAGACGCAGCCCTCACCGGCGTCTTCCGTCCATCCGATAGCTGTGTCCATATACATGGGCCAATCGTCTATAGTTCCTCCAGCTACTGTCCGGCTGCGGGCAACGGTGATTATCGTGATGTCGCTGTCGTCGGGGTCGTAGTCGAAACCCATGGCTTCCGGCCAATCATCGTGGAACGTTACCGTGTTAAGGCCGGTGGGTGTCTGATACTCGCCGTACGTGGCACCGCCACTGCCACCGGTTGCATCGCCGACGCCGGACGATGCTATGTTGTCCCAGGAACTGATGCCATCGCCGGGACTGATGGACGGATGGTTGTAGACGATGGCGGATGCGTCGAAACGCAACTCCAGGCCGTCGACCGGAACCGCACTCGCGCGAGCCGCGACCAGGGACACCACTAAAGCAACTGTCATTAAGCAAAACAATCTCTTACACATAATAATACTCCTTCTTCTTTACAACAAAACTAATGAATCTT
>JAGMDR010000176.1 GCA_023128595.1 Planctomycetota bacterium
GTGTGGTTCTTGTTGCCGGCGCCTTCGATGGTGTCGGCGGCGTTTATGCCGGAATAGATAATCGGCAGGTCCGGCTCTTTTCGCGGGCTCGATAATTCGTCGGCTCCGGGCTTTCTAAGGAGCAGGTCGCCGTAGATTTCCTGCTCGGTCAGCAGCAGGCCCGGCGGGACGCCCTGGAGGACGGAAGTTAGACCCTCCTGATAAGAGCCGCCGGCAACCGTTACCTGAAACACTCGTCCAATATGACAACCTATCATTTCTTATCTCCTTGAAAAGTGAGCTAAAGTGAACTAAAGTGTCTAAAGTGAGCTAAAGTGTCTAAAGTGAGCTAAAGTGCCTAAAGTGTCTAAAGTGAGGTCAAGTGTCTAAAGTGAGCTAAAGTTATAAGTCTTTTGTACTTTAGACACTCCAAACTTTAGTCACTCCAAACTTCAGACACCTACTAATTCCATATCTGCACCCAGACTTTTCATCAGTTCGGCGTAATTTGGAAATGTAACGCTCATTGCCTCGGCGGTATCGATAGTGCATTGGCCGTCGAGGCCCAGTCCCGCTATTGTTAGGGCCATAACGATCCGATGGTCGGCCCAGCCGTGCAGGTCGGCCGGCTTGGGGCTGCTTTGGCGTATTATAAGGCCGTCGGGCAATTCTTCAACATCGACTGCCATTTTTTTCAATTCCTCGGCCATGCACTTGATTCGGTCCGTCTCTTTGCTCCGTGCCTGCGCGACGTTCAGCAGCTTTGTCGGGCCTTCGGCGAAGGCGGCGGCCACGGCCATAGCGGGCAGCGCATCCGGCGTCCTGTTCATATCTATCTCAGCGCCTTTTAGCGGGGCGGCTTTGATTGTTACCGAGTTTGCGGCGATAGTGATGTCGGCGCCCATCGCTTTTAGGTAATCGACTACGGCTTTGTCGGGCTGGCTGTCGGAGAAGTCCAGGCCGAGAAGCGTTACCTCTTCGGCGAATAAGGCCGCGGCGCAGAGAAAGAACGTGGCACTGGAGAAATCGGCCGGTATTGCGGTGTCGAAGGGCTCGTAGCTTTGATTGCCCTTGATTTTGAATTTGCGCATCTGCTGATTTTCATATTGTATTTGCTGGGTGTCGAGCCAGTCGAGCGTCATTTGTACGTAGTCCGGCTCATTTAGCAGGGTAACATCAATCTCGCTGTCTTCGTCTGCCAGGGGCGTGCATAAGAGCAGGCTGGACAGGTATTGACTGGTGGATGCGGCGATAGTGGTTTTGCCGCCTGTCAGTTTGCCGGTTATCTCGATGGGGGGCTTGCCGTTGTTTCTGAGGCTGCGGCATTTTGCCCCCAGGTCGTTCAGTGCGTCCATCAACGGGCCGATGGGGCGTGTCTGGATTTGTTCATCGCCTGTGAAGGTTGTGGTCTGCCCTGGCCGGGCCAGAGCAGCCGAACCGGCTGCGATGCGGAGGGTCGTTCCGGAATTGCCCACGTCGATAGTCTGGGCGGGCGCGGTGATTTGCCCGGCGGTGCCTGTCACCTTCCAGAGCTTTGCCTCGGATGTGTCAATCGCAGCGCCCAAGGCTCGGTAACAGTTGACGACGGCCTGCGTGTCGTCCGAGAGCAGGGGGGCGCGGATGGCGCTGCGGCCCGCCGCCAAAGCGGCGATTGCAACGGCGCGGATCGTGTGCGATTTGGAGGCGGGAATCGCCACCGTGCCTTTGAGCCGAGATTTTCTTACAATCAATTTCATAATATCGTATTGCGCATAGCGTATCGCGTATTGCGTGCAGTTTTTACCAGAAATAGCGGGGAATTGGAAGAAGATTATTGTTGGGTGCCGGTGAGCCAGTGTGCGGCGAATTCCTGTAAATCGTCGGCGGCAACCTGTCCGTCGCCGGTGAGGTCGGCGGCGCCGCAGGTGCCGCAGCCGGTGTCGAGCCAACGTGCTGCGAACGAGGCGAAATCGCTCAGGTCTGTGTCGGAGTCCGAATCGAAGTCGCCGAGGGCGGCAGGGCGGATGTGGGCCACGCCGATTGCATCCTCGCCGCGGCCGCAATAGAACACGTACCACCGGCCGTCGTTATCCTCGAACAGGTAGGGATCGCGCAACTGGTTGACGTTCTCCGGTGCCGTGCTGCCTTGCGAGTTGTCGGGCGGGATGTCGGCGCCTTCCCATTCGAGCTCGGCCTGTAGGATTTCCCTGGGCGGGAAGGTCGAATCCCATATCGCGTAATCGCCGACGCCGAGGTCGATTGTGGACATCATAATCCGCTCGGGGCAATCGCCGATGCGCGAGTAGAGTACTTGCAGGGTGTCACCGACCAGTCGCAGGGCCGAGTGCCGGACCCGCAAAGGCTGGTCGCAGACTTGAGAGAAATCGGCAGTGTCGATGTCGTTCTGAAAAGGGCTGTCGGGGCGTTTTGTCCAGAGGTCGTTGCGGAAGTCAAAGCCTGGTGGGGGCGTCCACGGGTCGTTGGGGTCGAGTGCCTTGAAGAGATAGCCGCTGTTGGATGTGGCGTAGAGATTGTTGTTGTACTGGAATACGCGAAAATAGAACCGTCCGAGCCGAACCGCCTGGATACCGGCGGCGAAGTCCAAGCCGTCGCTTGAGGTGGCGACGAGGCTTTTCTGGCTGCTGCTGCCGCCGTTCACCTGGGTCGGGCCGTGGAAGTACATCACGATCCGTTGATTATCCTTATCTACGAACACGTCGGGCGAGGCGATGTGTCCATAAATGGTGATGCCGTTGCCGGTGTTGATGCGGTCGCTGCTGCCGAGGTCGAGGACGCCGCGGTCTCCTTTTGCTACTCCGGAGCCGACCTGGTATAAGTTCCAGGGTCCCTCGATGTGCCGGGCCCAGGCCATTCGGATGTAGTTGCCGGCGTGGTGGGCGAAGTACATGTAGTAGTCTGCATTGGGGTCTGCTCTGTATTCGGGGGCGATCCAGTCGGGAACGCGAATTACCGAGGGACCATTGATGTTATTGCCTTGGGAATCGGGGGCGCCTAAAGCGTCAAACATTGCCTCGGTTATGATTGGCCGGCCGTTGTTGAGCCGCGTGATGATAAAGGTTCCTTGTGCAGAGGTGTCTGCTCCTGCTGCGTTCGCGCGAAAAAGCGGGACCATCACTGCCGCAATCAGAAATGCCCACATTGCCGCGGTCGCTATTGGAACTGTTCTGTGGTCCATTTTGGTCTTGCCTCTGTTGGTCAAGCCTTCGCTCGCTACGCTCCCGGCATTTTGGGTCGTCAAAAGACAGCGGTTTTTGCAAGGGAAAGCTCAACAGGAGACGAACAACGTTCCTTTCCTATCGTGACGAACAACTAAACACTAAGAACTCAGGCCTATTTTGCCCTCCGCTTTCTCAGCAAGACCGCCGCACCGAGGCCGAGCAGCAGAAGCGTTGCCGGTTCGGGAACATACTCAATAGAGGAGATCTCAATATGCCCGGCGCTCCAGGAGTCGCCGGGTCTGATGATTATATTCAGAGGCGATTCGGTGATTCGAGTAGCGGTATAGGTAAGCATCCCATCCTTGAAAAATGAGACCTGGTTCCGCCCATCAACCTCGAAGCGCAGTACGTGCCAATGTCCGACAGCGTAGTGGTCGTCACCAACCTGATTGATGTTGGTCAGGTCGTCGCCGTATATCTCGAACTGGTTGACAAAACCCTCGTTGCCGAAGTAAATCCTGCCAACGTCGTGAATTTCATAAGGCAGGTTTTTGGCAACGAGTATGATCCGAGGTCGAGGGGTAGTGTTCGTACAGTCAAGGACCCTCATGCGTATCTCAAAAGTAAACGGGTCGGGGAGTAATTGTGTATTATACTCAATCCAATCGTTGGCATTACCCGTTCCGGTGTTTGCAAGAGTCGCATAGCGGGTCACCACCCACGGCGAACCGTGATATGTCCATCCGGACAGGTTTAGTCCGTTGAAAAGAGGTACGCCATACGATATTGCTGAAGTTGTCGTCAGGACACACAGCGCCATTAGCATGTTGGCTGGAAGTCTAATCTTCATTCCTTTGTCCTTCTAAAGATGCCGGTGCTTCCCGATGCGCGTAATGTGTACGAATACAAGCTACTGACACTCGCCGGGGATTGAGTTAACAGAATTGCACATCGTCTGCTCCTCAAGAATTGTCAATAGTTCGCAATAAAGTATGAACTTTTGCTTAAATCTTCGGCTCACTCAGATTCTTTGTGGCGGGGAGAACTCGTAGAAAACAAAGACAAGCCTTTCCACCACCTTCGTTCATAAGAAAAAGGTACCAGCTTGAGGGCAAGATGTCAAGGCAAAAATGTGGGATTTAGGAATCTTAATTTGTATTTTTGCTTTTTTGGACCACAGATAGAACAATGTAAGTGCTGTTTGTATCGTGATTTGGAGTTCTTCAATTCGCGCACTCTTAGATTTCAGAGCGAGAGTATTGAAGGCTATCGCTGGAGGTTGCAGACCGGGTCGTAGGGGTTTGCGCAGGTTAGCCAGTCGGCGGCTAACGCGGCGAAATCGAGGAAGTCTGTGGTGGGATCGGCGGCCAAGATAACGAAGTCCAGGAAGTCAACGTAGCAATCGCGGTTGAAATCGGCGGGCAGCTCTTGTTGACATTGGAATATCGTGAATGTTGCGTCGCTGGTGTCACCGGCAGCCGAATTGGCGGGGTCGCTGATGCGTACGAGGCACTGGTTCGAGTCGGCCAGGGGAAGGTCCCACTGGTGGGAGCCGGTGTTTGGGCAGATGTCAATTTCCTGCCAGGTTTGGCCGTTGTCGGGGGAGTAGTCGATTTTGACCGGGTCTATTTCTGCGCCTTCGAGCGTTTTCCAGGTGATTGCAAACGTATTTGTCGCCGCGAGGCTCTCGCCTCCGTTCGGGGAAAGTACAATTGGTTTTGGGACGGCGGTGTAACTCCACGTGTCGTTGGGCTCGTAGATGCCGGTGATTCGGGTGTCGGTGGTATGGCGCTGCATCCAGGTGAGAGTTACATTGAGGCTGTCAACTTCGACGAGGACATAGCCGTTGCGTCTGGCGTGGTACAGGGACTCTACGGTATAGTGGCTGTTATCGCCGGGATAGATACTATTCCAGGTGTATAGCGGTCCTGCGGTTCCGACTATGTACTGGTGAACATCGTTGTTTGGGTCGCCGTCGCCGTCATCAACGCGGGCGTGGTTGAAGAAATGGTCATGTCCGCAGAAGTACGTTCGCCCGGAGTTGTTGGCGATGGCGGCCCAAAGCGCATCGCGCTTGGGCGGGTAGTCGTCGAGGCCGGCCCTGTCTTTGGCCTTGAAGGCGGGCTGGTGGCCGGCGATGAAGACGTGCGGTTTGGTGTTGGCGGTCAATTGGGCGTCAAGCCAGGGCTGGTTGACTTTATGGCTAAGCCAGTGGCCTGCGCCGGCGTACTGGTCGAGCATGGCGATAAAGGCATTTTTGTGGATGAGCGAGTAAGTCATATATTGCTCACCGGCAGGGCCGTTGTCCGGGAGCTTTTGGTTGGGATCTGAATCGCTGCCGAAGACCTTGAGCCAGCGGCCCGCAAAAGTCTCGTTCGGGTCCAAAGGCGTAGGGGGGGGATAGGTGTGGTAGTTGTCGAAGATTTCGTGATTGCCGCGACCGACATAAACTGCGATATTGGCATCGTAAACCGGGCCCATTATTTCGACCCACCTTCTCAAGAAAGCTTCAAATTCGTTCGAGGAGACGCGCATTCCACTGATCAGATCACCCGGGAACAGGACAAAATCGACGCCCTGGCTTACAAACTCTGCGGCAAGCTCGGTCAGGATGGCCTCGTTGATTCCATTGGTGCTGCCGCGACTATCGCAGGTCATAGCAAATCTCCAGGGTTGTGCGAAAGACGCGGCCGAAAGTGCCGTCAATAAGAGGACTGCCGCAACAAGCTGTGCCGTACTATTCCTAATTCTCTGCTCCTTTGCAAAAGCCGCCGCTGCTTCCGAACGCAGCTTAACTGTTATCCTGTCGGTTTGCCGCTTCCGTCCACAGTCCGTTGGGTGCAGCCGACAAAGTAGAAGGGCAGCCGTTCAGGGGGCATAAACTGAGTTTCTGTGTCATTGCGAGGCC
>JAGMDR010000177.1 GCA_023128595.1 Planctomycetota bacterium
AAACGGCCAAAATTCAACATATCACCACGTGAACGGTTACGTAGAAGGGCAGTACCCGAAAGTGGCCCTTGCTACTTATCTTAGGCTGCAACAGGCCGACTTAGGATTTGAGTGCCAAGGAGCCTGATGAGCCTCTGCCGGGGGGTGCTACCCGGCCCCATCCTCTTGTTCGACGTACCAATCGGCCCTGATGTCAGTGTGATTCAGAAGGATTTCCACGTCGTTGATGTCGATTGTGCCGTCGGTATTCAGATCTCCAAAGACGTAAGTTTCAGTCGCTTCGCGACTGGCCAGCCAGTTGTCCACCAGGACGGTGAAATCCACTGTGTCCACGATGCCGTCGGCGTTCAAGTCATACCACAAGATGTCATCGGTGTCCTGCGCGTCCCCGGCACTCCAGGCCAGGGCGTATTGCTGGGCCGGGTCGGCCTGGCTCTCGTTGTCGGTATCGTTGATTAACATAACGAGCTCGTAGTATGTGTAGTTGGGATCGGCCCGGCAGTAGATGTGCTCAACGTTGTCGATGCCGCTGTCACTGTAGTCGAGCAAATAATTGCTGCCGGGATTATTGGGATCGACGGCCCAGAGCTCAAGGCGCAGGTCGCTATTCTTTTCCGGGAGCGGTTCAAACGGATAGATGCTGCTGTAGTGCATGTTCCAGACGGCGGTGGCGGTAATGAACTTCCCGGCGGGCTGTGCGAGCGTTACGTCGTAAACATTTTGCGGATTCGTGCTTCTCTGGAGGGTGTTATTGTCCCAGGCGGTCGATGCGCCATTGCCCGGTCCGGCGGGACCGGCAACGAGCTGACGATAGGCAGCGAGAGCATTTATCATCCCCGCGCCCTGAATGTGATCGAGGGGGGCGGTGTGGTCATCGTCGGTATTCAGGCGGCCCTTGTGCCAGAAGGGCAGCTTCGTAGCGGAGTTGAGGATGATGGCTTTGATAAGGCAATTTCCGCCTATAGCTGGCACAGCGGCGCTTAGTTCCGGGTGCTGCCTGGCTTTTTGCACGAGCAGGCCGATTGTCCCTGCGACTATCGGAGTGGAGAAGCTTGACCAATTGCCGCTCGGCTCATAGCGGTTCGGGTCGTTAGGATCGGCGACCATGCAGTTGCCGGGGGCGACGATGTCCGGCTTGCACCGGCCACTACCCGTCGGCCCATAGGTCGAATGCTGCGGATAGGCGAGGGAGAAATTCGCGAGCTTCGTTGCGAGGTCTTCGGCGTTTACAGAGTCAACGACACCGACGCCGATGACGTTTGCTCCTGCGGCCGGATAGAGAGGCGGGTCGTGAGCGTTCATGCCGTTCCCAATGCCGGCGACGACAATCAGGCCGTGGTGCTCGGCGAGGGCTTCCATGCCGCGTGTCCACCAGACTTCGAATTCGATGCCGATGCTGGCGCTAACGACGTCTGCATCGGGCGGCGACTGCGGATAGACGTTGTTGATTATGAAATGCCAGAATTCGTAGATGTCGGCCTCAGCAGCAGGGACCGCGCCCTCGTAGAGAAAGTGACCGAGCTGAGGATTGGACGCTTGGGCGTCCCGGCCGAAGAGGATTGAGCAAATGGCAGTGGCGTGAGGCGAGATGCCCGGCGGCAGATTGCCGCGGTCGTAGAAGGTCAGCCGGGCGTCTTGGAGGCAGTCGTGTGCGATATTGGGGCGATAGTCGTTTTGCGGCTGATCATTGACGTAGGTGATGCTTCGGCAGACCACGGCGAGCCGGATGTCGGCGCCGGTCAGAGCCGGTTCGGCCTGCCTCAAAGCAACAAGACCTGCGTGGTTCAGTGCAAGCGGCTGGAGCGTCTTGTCAGGGCCCGGCTCTTCGGCGGCGACAGGCGTTAGAAAGGCCCCCAGGCAGACTATCAGGCCCGATATTAGTGTTTTCTTAGCTCTTGTTAGCATTACCCAACCCCAGAGGTCGCGGAAAATCGCAAAGCAGCACAACTGCTCGGCGATAGCCGACTACCTTAGCTCGAGATTCCGTGCCTGAGAATACTTTTCATTATGATAGCACAAATGACCTTTGGTTTCAAGTAAATAATCCGGGTGGGTCCCAGAATATTTGGCTTGTCAATCCTGGAAACGGCTGTATTGAAAAAGTTGCTGAGAAATCTTGCCTTTCGCAGCGGTTGTTGCTATACTGCGGCGGTATTTGCGTTATTTGACGGAAGGTTTGCTGCGATTATGAAGGTAATTCTGGATTCCGAACAAATCGAGCGGATTATCAAGGATTTGACCGCTCAGATTCTCTCTGACGCTCCGGGCGAAGTGGAGATCGCGGCCATTGGTATTCGCAGCCGAGGAGAGATTCTCGCCCAGAGACTATCGAGCCGGTTATCAGAGGAGCCGGGCAAGGACGTGCCGTGCGGGACCTTGGATATAACGCTTTACAGGGACGACTTGAATTCTCCGCAGGGAAGCGCCCAGCCGCACGTTCGCACCACTGAAATAGGCTTTGATATAGACGACAAGATCATTATTCTGGTTGACGATGTTTTGTTCACCGGCCGCTCGACGCGGGCGGCGATGGATGCGCTTATAGACCTCGGCCGACCGAGAGCTATCAAACTGGCTGTCCTTGTTGACAGGGTCGGAAGGGAGCTGCCGATACAGGCCGACTACGCCGGATACAAAAGCGATGCGGCCCCGGGCGAGCTGGTGCAGGTGAGGTTTGTGGAGTCCGATGGGAAAGACGAAGTCGTCATAGAATAAGAGCGGGAGCTCGGGCGAATTATGAATGTCGAAAGTCGAATGTGGCAGTGTGAATGAGATACGAGATGCGGTGTTATGGCGTTAAAGAGGAAAAGTAAACAATTGAAGTGGACTCGCAAGCATTTGCTTGGGCTGCGCGAATTGAGCGCCGAGGAGATAACATATATTCTCGATACCGCCAAAGGTTTCGAGCAGATAAGCACGCGGTCGGTGAAGAAGGCGCCGCCGCTGCGGGGCAAGGTTGTCGTTAATCTGTTCTTTGAGGACAGCACGCGGACGCGAAACAGCTTTGCGCTGGCGGCGAGCCGCTTGAGCGCCGATATAATAGAGTTCACGCAGAAGAGCAGCTCGGTGAGTAAAGGCGAGACGCTTTTAGACACGGCCCGGAATCTGGAGGCGATGGGAATTGACATTGTGGTTGTTCGCCACGGTGCCGGCGGTGCGCCGAGGTTCCTGAGCAGGAACATCAATGCGTGCGTGGTCAATGCCGGCGACGGGTTTTGCGAGCATCCGAC
>JAGMDR010000178.1 GCA_023128595.1 Planctomycetota bacterium
CGTTCGGGGCCCCAGAGGCACAAATTTCCCCCCCTGCCCCCAATTTGAGCCTCTGCCCAAACGATTTTTCTCTTAACCATATTCGGCGGGTTAAGTTGTCTGATTCCGCCTGCACATGTTGGGGCGTAATTGTGGTGCACCTACGCATTAACCGGATGAACGAAAAATTCAACATATTGCCCCGTGAACGGTCACGAATTTCGAATGTTGAAGTCCGATGTGGCGGGATGGACTCCGTAATCAGTCTTGCGGTGGGGGGATGACTAATCTTGCAATGGTAGGGGCGAATCGGTACAATTGCCGATACATCTTGGGTATTCTTAGCTTTTACAGGGCGAATATAGAACATCACCAAGACTGAGTGAGTAAACGAGCTTGTTAACGATGAAAAACGATATATCGGGTATTGAGCGGAGGATTTTGAGCGTTCTTCAAGAAGGACTGCCGAGAAGCCGGAGTCCATATAGAGATATGGCCCGGCAGATAGGGATAGGCACCGAACAGTTGCTGTCGGTATTGGAGGACTGGAAGGAGCAGGGCAAGCTTCGACGAATAGGAGCGATAGTGAACCATTTCAAGGTGGGGCTGGGTGCCGGGGCTATGGTAGTCTGGCAGGTCGAATCTGAACGCACAAAGCAGGTAGGCGAGGTTCTGGCCGGGTTTGAGCAGGTCAGTCACGCTTATGAAAGGCGGGTTACTGAGAATTGGCCGTACAATCTCTACACTATGGTTCACGGCAAGAGTCCGGAGGAGGTCCGGGAGGTGGTCGAGCAGATGAGCCGGGCGTGCGGGATTACCGACTACCGCATATTAGTTACCCAAAGGGAGCTTAAAAAGGCTCCGCCGACCTACTTGAAAAGTAGGCAAGGATCGAGAGCGAAACCACCACCACCCCACCGGGTACGCAAAGAAGTAGCGAACGGGAAGGATTAGATGCTATCGCCGACATATATTACACAAGCCGATGCGCAAGATTAAGGGATAAGGGTAAAGATGTTTGACCTGCCGATACGGGAAATAGTCATATTTGCATTTGTGGTAATGGTTTATCTGGCTGCGGCGATAGTCGGGATCTTGCAATTACTGGCCGGTGGTGAGAAATACAGGCGTTTTTTGTCGCCGCTTGTTTTGGTTGCGGTGGGGTTGGAGGCAGCGATACTGGTATTGCGGGCCATCGAGATACAGGCGATCCCGCTGACGGGGCTGTTCGAGTCGGTGATCCTTCTAACTATTGTATTCGGCTTGCTTTACGTCTTTTTCAGCATTGCAATTCGTCAGGTATGGTTCGGCTCGGTGATGGTATGGGTGATCCTGGCGCTAATCCTGATGGCCGGGACCGTCGCCAAACCGGCCTCGCCGTCGCATGAGGTGGCCGCCACGCCATGGGCGATCGCGCACGGTATTACAATGATCCTCGGTGGGGCATCGATAATGTTCGCCACGGCAAGTGCGATTCTTTATCTATTGGGCAGCTACAAGCTCAAGCACAAGAAGGTTCTGCAGGTCCTCGGCAAGGTGCCTAATATTGAGAAGCTCGAACAGATGAATCTACTGGGGCTCAAGGCTTGTTTTATCCTGCTGACATTTGGACTGGCCAGTGGAATCGTAATGGCAGCAGCAAACTCAACAACGCTTGGAATACCTGCTCATGCCTGGCTGGCAGACGCCAAGATCGTTCTTGTTATGGTTGTTTGGGCGCTATTAGGGACAATTCTGGCTTTGCGGCACGTGATCGCACTAAAAGGCAAGCAGGTGGCGTACGTGACCTTGCTTGTTTTCTTTTTGATTATGTTTGCGATAGTTGGAACCACGGTTTTTTGTGGAACAAAGCACAATTTTTCGTCCAGCGGCCTGCGGAATACTCAGCTAAGCGGATACGTACAGATATGAAGATTGTAGTTTTAGGACTCAACCACAAGACTGCTCCGGTGGAGATTCGCGAGAAACTGGCGTTTGGCGCCGTGGAGACGACCAGGGCACTTTGCGAGCTGAAAAGCAGGTTTTGCCGGGCGGAGTTTGTGCTGATATCGACGTGCAACCGTGTTGAGTTGTATTGTGCGGACAAACGTGCCGGAGGTGTCGATGCGGATGACCTGGCCAGGTTCATCTCGGAATTCCACAATGTTAAATTGGAGAAGTTTCAGGAGTTCCTGTACGCCTACAGCGATGAGGATGCGGTCAGGCACCTGCTGACGGTCGCATCGAGTCTGGACAGTATGGTGGTGGGCGAGGCACAGATAATCGGGCAGGTCAAGGAGAGCTACAAGCTTGCCTGTGCGGCAAAAAGCACAGGGAAGGTCTTAAATCGCCTCTTTCACTGTGCGTTTGCGACGAGTAAGAAGGTATATACCACTACCTCGATCTCCAGCGGTCGGGTGAGCGTTGCCGGGGTTGCGGTCGAATTAGCCAGGCAGCTCTTTGCCGATATCTCATCTGCGAAGGTGGTCGTGATCGGGGCCGGGGAGATGGGCCAGTTGATCGTTCAACATCTTCTTGCGGTCGGGGCCGGGCATATAACGGTTGTCAACCGCTCTTGGGACCGCAGCCTGAAGGTGGCCGAGCAGTACGGCATTACGGCTCGAAAATGGGAGGAGCTGCACGAGCAGTTGATTGGCGCAAATATAGCTATAGCCTCGGCTTCCGTGCAGGATTACCTCTTCAAAAAAGATTCGTTCAAAGAGATAACGGACCGCCGAAGACAAGGGCCCCTGCTGATTATCGATATCGCCGTGCCGCGGAACTTCGAGCCGGCCGTAAATGAGTTGGAAGACCTCTACCTTTACAGCATCGACGACCTGGCCGAGGTGGTCGAGCAGAACCGCAAGGCCCGCGAGCGGGACATCGCCAGGGGTATGGAGATCGTCTTTGAGAATGTTGCAGGTTTTATGGACTGGTTCGGGGCCAAGGATATAGGGCCTCTTATAGGCCAAATGAAGGAAAAATTCGCGCAAATCGGCAAAAATGAGCTGGAGCGCTTCTTCGTCGGGGCCAGGGAGGAGGCATCCTGCAGGGACGTTATGGAGGCTATGGTCAACCGCGTTGTCAATAAGCTGCTGCACTGCGTAATCAAGAACGTCAATGCCGTGGCTAAGGAAAACGGGCCGACAGAGGCCGCAAGGCTGGTTGACAGTATCGTACGCCAGGCGGAGGAAATATCGTCCGAATCGAGCAATAATAACAAAAAAGAAGATACACAGTCGTGAAACAACCTCCACAGTCAAACCGCGTTCTAAGGCTCCTATTCTGGGAAACGACGATAAAGTGTAATCTGACCTGTGCGCACTGCAGGCGTTTGGAGTCCGATGAGGCCGCTATTAGAGACTTATCTACGGCACAGGGAATGGCCCTGATAGAGCAGTTGGCCGAATTAGGCGAAAATCAGCCTATGATGCCCGTATTAGTGTTCTCCGGGGGCGAGCCGCTGTGCCGCGGGGACCTGTTCGAGCTCATCGGCAAGGCGAAGACGGTTGGGATTACACCGGCCCTCGCAACCAACGGGACCCTGATAGACGCGGCGGTGGCCGAGCAGATCCGCGATACCGGTATCGTAAGGGTTGCGGTGAGTCTGGACGGTGCGACCGCCGAGGTACATAACAAGTTGCGGCAGTTGGAAGGGTCCTTCGAGAGAGCGCTCGAAGGCGTCGGTCATCTTCGCGATAAGAAGGTGCCTTTCCAGGTAAATATCACGCTAACCAAGCATAATGCCGGGCAGTTGGAGCAAATCTACGAGCTTGCCAAGTCCCAAGGTGCAGCCGCTGTGCACATATTTATGCTTGTTCCGGTCGGCTGCGGGCAGGTTTTGGCGGAGACGGATATGCTCTCGCCACAGGAGTATGAGCAGATGATGCTCCAGATATGCCGGCTGGACGGGCTGGGCGAAATGCAGGTCAAGGTAACCTGCGGTCCGCACTATGAGCGTGTTATCAGGCAGGAGGGCCTGTATCAGGCCCGCAAGGCCGCAGGGCATCCGGGCGGCCAGGTTCCGGGCAGGACCGGGCACGGCGGGCCATCGCGCGGATGCCTGGCGGGATTAGGGATCCTGTTCGTCGGCCATCAGGGGGATGTCTTTCCGTGTGGATACCTGCCTGTAAACTGCGGCAATGTCCTCGAAAAGAGGCTCACCGATATTTGGCAAACAAGTGAGGACCTGGCGAAAATGCGTGATAGCGACAGCCTCGAGGGTAAGTGCGGTCTCTGCGGGTACAGGCAAGTCTGCGGCGGATGCCGGGCAAGGGCATACGCCGCAACGGGCAATTATATGGCCGAAGAGCCCTTCTGCGCGTACATTCCGCCTAATATCACGCATTAATCGGATGAACGCTAATTTCTCCCCCAGATCTCACCCCCAACCCCATTTCTCGCCCAAAAATGACGTGCTCTTATTCTCATGTCTCCTGGTAGCCGGTGCTTGGCGTTTGCTCTGTTGATGATTTTGCAGCCTTGGCCTATGTGGTGGTTGTTGGTGCCGACCTTATTGATCGCAGGCGCACCTGGGATGTCGATCTCGCCGCCAGCGAGTTGGTCTTCAAATACTGGCTTCGAGCTGGGTGAGCACAGCTTTGGCTTTGGCGATTTTGTTGCCGGTCGGACCCTGCCAGTGAAGCTCTGCATTCTGCTTGAGGAGGCCTTTGATCTTTTTACAGGCCAAAAGTACGGTGGCGTGATTCTTGTTGCCCATAAATCTTCCCACTTCTGAGGAGGACATCTTTGTATGCTTTCGGGTCAGGTACATGCTGAAATGCCGGGCCAGGGCAACGGTTCTGCCTTTTTTGGATGAGTGAATAGTAGCAGGGGTAATTCCGAAATATGTAGCGACGGCGGATTCGATGTCGGATATGTGCACAATGGGGTCCGTTCTGGCGAGGTGCTCGGCCAAGACAACTTTGGCCATCGCCAGGCTGATTTTCTGATTTTGCAGTGAGGCAAATGCAATCAGCTTCAGCAGAGCGCCTTCCAATTCGCGCACGTTAGTCCGCAGATTTTCGGCGATGTACTTAATTACGCTTTCAGGGAAGTGATTCGTTGATGTGCCGGCCTGCAACTTGCCGCCGAACGATCTTGCCGTCATAGTCACTGCGTATTGTCGGCAGATTTCGCAGCGAGTGTGGAAATCCGGGGTCTCGATCTTGACGACCATTCCCGATACGAACCTGTTGACCAGTTTTTCCGAGAGCTGCCCTATCATTTTCGGGTGAGCGTCGGACGCCAGAACAACCTGTTTTCCCGCCAGATTGATTGTATTGAAGGTGTGCAGGAATTCCTCCTGGGTCGAGGGCTTGCTTGCCAGGAAGTGAATATCATCGATGGCCAACAAATCCGTTTGCCGCATTCGGCGTCTGAATGTCTCGAGCTTTTTGAGTTTCAAGGCCAGTATAAACTGATTGGCAAACTCCTCCGCTGAGAGATACATCCAGTTGGTTTGAGGGCGCTTTGCGGCAATTGCGTTGCAAATTCCCTGGAGCAGATGCGTCTTTCCGACGCCGTATCCGCCGTGAATAAAGAGTGGATTAAAAGGGCTTTTCTCCTCGTTTACGACGACTTTAGCGGCGTTGAAGGCCAGCTCGTTCGAGGAGCCGACAACGAAGGTGTCCAGATTGAGTTTGAGCTTCTTCCCAGAAGAGGGCTGCACTTTGCCTGTGCGGTCTCTGCGAAATCTGGAACGGTTGCGGGCTTTTTCGACCAGTTGAGCCTGTGAATCCAGTTGAGTTCTCCTCTGATGGCCGGAAAGCTCGGGGTCGATGGTAATGTTAATCTTCGCGCAGGCGCCTGTAACCTCATTGACGGCCTGGCTGATTTCGTTGAGGAAATGGTTCTCAATCCAGCTCGCTATGAAAAGGTTTGGGACGCCGACTTTGAGATATTCACCTGCAAGTGTGAGCTTAGTCGAATTCTTGAACCAGATTCGAAACTTCTGCGGCCCGACTTTCTCTGCCAGAGCTTCGTTAATAGCACTAACCTGCGACCCCGCTATTCGGGCGGCCTCATCCGTGATCGTGCCCTGCATCGCTATTCTCCCCTGCTAAGGGTTCGTATTTTTAGGAGGTTCCGCTTTGCAATAGACAACAAAACGAGAACCCAATTCTTCAATACAATTTACACTCGTAAGATAGTTATTATTGAGCAATGAGAAGACAAATCAATCATGTTTTGCGGAATTTCTTTTCCACAGCAAGAAGGTCTCTGTCGGTATTGGCTTTACGCAGGAAAAAAAATTATTCTTCACAGGTTTTGCACATCGCAAAGTCATTTTGTGGAAAAGCTGTGGATTGGGTTTGAGCTGTTCATTTGAGCGGCTCGCAATGACGAGCGAGCGAACCAAACGTTACAGACTGCTTTACTTTCGCACGATGACTGCAACGTAGCCGCCATCGTGGTCGAATGCGGCTTGCTTTTCCTCATGGGTGGGGTCCCGGCCAAGATTGTCGGGTGAGGGGAGGATCAGCCTTTCGGAATCGAGTTGGAAGTTGTGGTTCTGCCGGATGAAATCTCTTACAAGCTGCCGGTTCTCGCACTCTTGGATGCTGCAGGTGCTGTAGCAGATTTTTCCCCGGGGCTTAATCATTGGTGCGGCTGTGCGAAGCAATTGGCTCTGTGTTGCGGTCAACTCTTCTATTGCTTTGGGATTGAGGCGGTAGCGGACTTCGATGCGTCTGGCCAGTACACCGCTGTTCGAGCAGGGTACGTCCAGCAGGACCGCATCGAAAAGGCCGAGATTGACTACGCGGCTTTCGATGTCCTCATAGGCGACAATTCTAACGCCTTTTATGCCAAGCCGGGCGGTGTTTTCTTCGACTTTTTTCAGACGTTTGGCATTGATGTCGGTGGCGATAATCTTTGCCGAGTCGCCGGTGGTTTCGGCCAACTGTGTTGTTTTTGTGCCCGGCGCGGCGCAGAGGTCGAGTATTTTCCAGGTTGGCTGCGGGTTGAGCATCCTTACGGCTTGCGAAGCAGTGAGGTCCTGGATGGTAAACAGCCCATCGGCAAAACCGGTAAGCTGCGTTACGGCCGCTGCTGCTTTGAGTCTTATCATCCTCGATTCTCGATTATCGATTCTCGAGGCTCGTCGGGTGTCGGGAGGCACTATTTCAAGGTCGATATCCGCCTGGCGGAGCTTTTGTGCTAATTGGTGTGTCGTTGTTTTGAGAGTGTTGGGCCTGATGTAGATACTCGGCCTGCGATTGGATGCAAAGCAGATCTGTTGGGTTCCTTCGAATCCGAATTCTCCGAGCCAATCGGTTATGAGCCATTTCGGCAGCGAGAAGGCGGCGTTTAGATAATCGGCCGGGGAATTCTCAGGGTCCGGCAGCAGGCAAGTGTCAAATGCGCAGCCGGTAGCCGGGCATTGGGGGAGCGTGGTTCTAAGGTCGGCATCTGAACGCGGCGTTTGGCGATTGGTTATGTGCCTTGTGATTTGGCGCAGGACGGCATTTACAAAGCCAGACTGCTTTTTGTCTGCGAGTGTTTTGGCATTCTCGACGGCTTCGTTGACAATTGAATAGTCCGGAGTTTGGGGCCTGTAGATAAGCTCATAGGCGGCAAGGCGGATGATATTGAGCAGTCCGGCGGGTATCCTTTCGGTGGGACGAGAGGAGAACGCAACGATGACTGCATCGACGGCGCGGCGGTTCCTTATCGTTCCGAAGACGAGATCGGTGGCCCGTTGTTTCTCGCCGGTTTGGTCGAGGAGGTTGTTCAGGATTGGCCCGGCGTAATTTCGCTTGGGGTCAAATTGATTCAATACGTCAATTGCGATAGAACGTGCAGATTTTGACTTCCCGTGAGGCATATTCTATTTATCGATCTTGACAAACATATCGCCGAGCTTCGTGTGTCGGCCGTTGACGAAGGCCTTGAAGTTCATAAGAGGAGAGCCTGCCGGCTTTATCTTAGTTATTTTCAAGGCGTCCTTGCCACACACCACATTCAAGAACTGGAAGACAGTGCCGGGCTCTACGAGAGGCTGAATGGAGAGTTTGACTACCTGGGCGCCGCCGATGGTTACTCGCACCGATTTGCCTGTTTTCTTGGACACATATTCCGTTGAGGCGCCGGGCCAGGGCCAGAAGCCGCGTATCTTTCTTGTCAGGGCCTGGGCGGGTTCGGTGAAGTCCAGGAAGCCGTCCGATTTCTTGAGCTTTGGCGCAAAGGTGGCTTTGGAATGGTCCTGGTTGGTATAAACGGCGGTGCCGTCGGCGATTTGGTTCAAGGTTCTGAGCAACAGTGGTGCGGCTATTTGTGCCAGCCTGTCGTGGAGCCGGCCGGCTGTTTCGTCCGCTTCAATATCTGTTTTTGACTGTGCCAGGATTTGGCCTGCGTCCATTTTTTCGGCGAGGGTGATAATGCTGATGCCGGTTTGCGTTTCTCCGTTGATTATCGCCCAGTTAATCGGTGCGGCCCCTCGGTATTTCGGGAGCAGTGAGGCGTGGACATTTATCGCAGCTTTGGGGGGGAGGCTTATCAATTCGGGACCGATTTTCTGGCCGAAGGCGATCACGACAATCACATCCGCCTCGCAGTCCGCAATTCTCTCTATGATTTGCGGGGCATTTGCGTCGTCCGTTTCAACAAATGGTATCGAATGGGTGCTCGCCCACTGGGCAACGGGTGTTGGCTTCGGCTTTCTGCCCCTGCCGGCCGGGTTTGGAGGCTGGGTAACGACAAGTGGAATACTGTGATTTGACCGGGCCAGGGCACTGAGGCATTCAAGGCCGAATTGCCCGCTGCCGAGATATACTATGTTCATTGCCTGTCCTGAATTGCGTTCAGGGCCCTCGAAGAGCAGCCCACTTATGATTTGTGCTGTTCCGCCAGTTTCTTGAGTTGTCTTCGGTGTGCAATTCTGGCGACCTGGCCCATACGATTGACGATAGTCATTCCTTCGATGTGGTCGTACTCGTGCTGTAGGGCCCTTGCGTAGAGTCCTTCGGCCTGTTCGGTGAACTCGTTGCCATCGAGGTCGGTGCCGGTGACTTCGCATTTTTTGTATCTTGGAACTTTTGTATAGACTCCGGGCACCGACAGGCATCCTTCATCTATTGCGCCGAGGTCTCCGGCCGGCGTAACTGTTGGGTTTATATAAGCTCTGACGTTCTCTGCGGTTCCATCGAGCGATATGATAAAAAGCCTCAGCGGCACTCCCACCTGAGGGGCGGCTAGGCCGATACCCTTGTTATGCAGCATAATGTCGGTCATTTTCTCCACGAGGCGGTGGATATTGTCGTCGATTTTCTCGACCGGCCGGGCGCGGTTGGCCAGGACCGAGGCCGGGTAATGCGTGATTCGACATTTCTCAATATCAATACTTGACATGTAGATATCTCTATCAATCAGGTCACTGATATCTTCTTCATAAAATGAGCGAACGATTTGTTCTTTTGCTCGGCTGTTTTCACAGAGAACCTCTTGAGCACTTCGATCATGAAATCAATCCGTGAGTCAAACTTCGAAGGGATCATACTGTTGAAGTGCTCTTTGGTAACGTCGTCCGTACTTGCGAGAGGACGAATCCCAAGGTCTTTGCAGCTATTATCGTCCAATCCCGCAAGATACCACCCCTCTATCTCTTTTACGACGACAACAACATTATCCCGATCCAACCTTTCTCCGTAGTTCCTGCGGAGAGCCGACTTCTTGGCAGTTACACAGGGTGAGCGGTTAATATCAGCCAGGAAGAAATAGGAACCGTTCATGCTCCGGACAGAATCCAGAAAATTGCGTATTCGTTTCTTCGTCTTTTGCCTGTACTTCCACGGTGGATGGACACAATCACAACTCTTTTCGAGCACAGACTTTATCTTTTGGAAGAACCTTTCATCGTCATTTCCCTCCACAAACATCCATAACTCCTTGTATGGCATCCTTTAACCCTCGAGCAAATTATCTACGTAGAGTTCTTCAAGTCCCATCTCATTTTTCAGGAATATCTTGACTTCCTTTCTTTGACTTGGCCTGGAAATACTGGAGAATCCGTCTTTGTTCCGAGAAACGAGAAGTATGTTTTCCAAGTCTGCGTGCTTAACCACTTCGGGACTGTGAGTCGTGACGATGATTTGTTTCTTTTTCGACGCATCCTTCATCATGTCCAGCACCTTTGAGATAAGATGAGGATGTATGTTTCTTTCGGGCTCCTCGATTATCGTAAGCGGTTTCTTGTCAAAATACAAAGCTATCAGCAAGGCACTAATGTTTACTGTGCCGTCGGAAATAAAAGATGCAGGGAAGAATACCTTCGGAAAATAACTTTCTTGCAGCTTGAACAGGAGAGACCTATCGGCGAATTTATCTGTGGATAAATCCTCCACAAACGGCAGGAGATCCTTCACTAAATTCGAGAATTTTCTTTTCTTGGCTTTGTCCTCTACGACGCTCTTAAGGACAAGGGACAAGTTGCTTCCATCTTCTTCAAGTTCAGATTTGCCCGCAACCGGCACAGCTTTTTTGGACAATTTCGGATCAAAATCATAAATGGCTATCTCGCTGAAGGCGTCTTGGAGAAGAGGAAAGAGAAAGTACGGAATTTGAAGTAGCAGAGTTTTTGGTTGCAGTGGTTCCCTCAGGAATGAAGGAAAGATGTTTTTGGCTTTTATGTTCTTGTTTGGAGCTCGTTTCAAGCTGAATTTGGGAGTACCGTTGTCGTTACGGATAACCAGTGCTCCGGTGCCAATATTCCTGCTCTCTTCAGGCTTCCCCTTGTCTGAATTGGACCAGCGAGCATAGTCCAAACGGAAAGTGATAGAGTCTTTTTCTATTTCAAATCCTGTTCCTTTGCCGCCGAACTTTAGTGCAAACTGGTAGTCGACTTCGTTCATTTTAGCAACGACTGATTCGTTGAGCCTGATGCCAAATGCGGTATCCGGGGCGACCTTCAGGCTCACACGGAGAACCTGTGGAAAACGGACACCGAGATTTGAAAGGTACTCGGAGCCTTGCAGCGAGACTGCATTGTCAAGGCCGAGATTGGCAATGTCTCTAATAAACCTGAATATCTGTGTGAAATTTGATTTCCCGGAGGCGTTGGCGCCGATGACAACATTGAAGTTGCCGAGTTCCAACTTCAAGTCCTTGAAACTCTTGAAGTTGGATACGTGTATTTTCTTAATTGCCATGGTTTGACCTCCTTTGAGATCGATATTTCATTTGTCGCCCCACCATTTAGCCGCGTCGCATGGTTTCTGTCAAGTCCCATTAGCACTGGTGGAACCCTCGGAGCGCTTATGCCTATGAGTCATCGAATTCGTTGCCGGCGAAGGTATTGCCGAGATAGGATTTTCTTACGATTTCGTTCCGGATGATCTCGGCGGGCGAGCCGGTTCCTATGACTTTTCCGTGGTCTATAATATAGGCCTTATCAACGACTTCAAGCGTCCTTTCGACATTATGGTCGGTAATGAGCAGGCTGACGCCGGAAGCTACAAGATGGCGGATCTGCTGCTGGAGGTCTTCAACGGCAATAGGATCAACACCGCTAAAGGGCTCATCGAGGAGAATCAGCAAAGGGTTTGTTACCATAGCGCGGGCGATTTCGAGCTTTCTTCGCTCGCCGCCTGAGAGGAATCTGCCCTGGCTTTCGGCGACCTCGCTCAGTGCAAAACGCTTGATAAGCATGGTAGCCCTTCGGTCGCGCTCGGCCTTGGTGATGGACATCGTTTCGAGGATGGCACGCAGGTTGTCGCGGACACTGAGCCGCTGAAAGATGCTCGGTTCCTGTGAAAGATACCCGATGCCAAGACGGGCCCTTTTGTACATTGGGAGCTTTGTGATATCTCGGCCCTCAAAAATGACGGACCCGCTGTTGGGCCTAATCATACCCATAATCATCCTGAACGAGGTGGTTTTTCCGGCTCCGTTCCGGCCCAGAAGCCCGACAATAGTCCGCTGACCAATAGAAACGGATACGTCGTCGACAACGGTTCGGCCGGAATATTTCTTCACCAGCCCGCGAGTTTCAAGAAGAGTCATATCTGCCATTTTCTTATATCGTATTGCGTTTATCGCCCGGCGTTGAGGAAAAGCCCTTTTTTCGACATTGGACATCCTTATCTGTCAGGCAGTATTATAGCAATAGTGAGCAGCCAAGCCAACCCTCTTTTTTGCGTTTGCTGAGGGATAGAGACACGCCCAAACAAAGTTTGAGCGTGGCAGCCTATGATCGAAATGACATGAAGAAATTCGCCTGCCGTGCCACCCTTTGAACAAAATGAGACGGAGAAATTGGTTTGCCGGAAAATCCGCCCACGCCCGTTTTCTTCGTGAGCCGATAAATATTCTGGCATTTTTGCGATATTTTTGCTATTTGGTAGTTCTCTGCGTAAGAAAACGAGTTGTGCAGACAGTTTAGGGAAGCGTATGTTTGCGGTTATAAGTGATATACATTCGAACCTGGAGGCTTTGACCACGGTTTTGTGTGATATTGAGAAGCGTGGGATAAAGACGATTTACTGCCTTGGTGACGTGGTCGGCTACGGGCCGAATCCGAGAGAATGCCTTGATATGATCATTGAGAAGACCAAGTGGTGCGTTTTGGGCAACCACGATTATGCGGTTTTCTACGAGCCGACAAATTTCAACTACGGAGCGGAGCAGGCAAGCTTCTGGACGCGGGAGGTGCTTGAATCCGAGGAGAAGAAGGAACGTGGCGACCGACGGTGGGGCTTTTTGGGTGAGCTGCCGATGCGGCGGAGTCTCAAGGCGAAGGTGGGTGCGAATACGGTTAGTGTGGATTTTGTTCACGCTTCGCCGAGGAGGCCGATCAACGAATACATTTTTCCCGATGACGTCTATACGAATCCGGTGAAGGTTCGGCTGCTGTTCGAGCGTATCCAGCATATTTGCTTTGTAGGGCATACGCACATGCCCGGTGTATTTCTTGATGAACCTGATTTTTATCCGCCGGATGAGCTTGGAGGGAGCTATCCAATTGTCGATGAAGAGAAAGCGATCATCAATATCGGGTCGGTCGGCCAGCCCAGAGATAAGGACAGCCGGGCGAGCTATGTTTATGTGGATGAGAACCGGGTGCACTTCGTCAGGCTCGAGTACGATTTTGAGACTACTATGAACAAGATATATGAGATAGATCAACTGGATAACTTCCACGCTGAGCGGCTGCGAGACGGAAGATAGAAGAAGTTGATTGTTGATTGTTGATTGTTCATTGTTCATTGTTCATTGTTCATTGTTGATTGTTGATTGTTGATTGTTGATGATTGATTATTGAAAAGGATTAGTTGCAGAGGCGGATACGAAATGCGTGGTACGAGATACGCAATATATTTCTTAGGTTTGGGTGTGGTTGGTTTTTGCCTGTTTTGTGGGTGGCTCGTTATCGAGTCCGGGCTCTTTGAGTGCTCGTCTGGGGGAGGACAAGGCTGTATCCTTCTGCAGAAGATTGGGGGTGATCAGGATGGCGAAAAAAGCGATGCAAATGCCGCCCCTGCCGAGGAAACGGCCCCGCCCACAGGTGGCGGGGCTAAACAAACGCAGAGTATCGCGTTTTGGGCCGACGACACCGCTGCCAAGACCGTTATCTTAGGCGCCGAGGACCCAAATACCGAAGATCCGGAGTACGGGTACAAGATCCAGTGGGAGCTAAGCTCCAGAGGCGCGGCCATAAGGAAGGCTACTTTTAGCAATGGAAATGATAATGGGTTTGACGACCGCGACCCCGATGACCCACGGCCATTGGTCGTTTTTTCTCCGGCGAAGAAGAGGGGCGGCGGTGAAGTTTTGGCGATGGCTAACGGGCGTTTTGTGTTTGCTGAGTATGGGTTACAACTGCCGTTAGACAGACTTCACTGGAAGAGCTTTGGCGTTGAGCGTGGAGAAGAGAGCTCGCAGATCGCGCGGTTCGAGGTGATTATTGAGATTAAAGGCACGGGCGAGCAGGTGATGAAGCTGACCAAGACCTATAGAGTCAGGCCCAACAGCTATTTGCTGGACTTCGATATAGCTGTTGAGAATCTTTCCGCGAATGAGGAGAAGGTGCACTTCAATTTGTCCGGGCCGGGGGGTCTTGGCAGAGAGGCCTTTCGGACGGATATGCGGAAGATTGTGGCCGGCTTTGAGGATGCAAAGGGCGAGGTTACGAGCGTAAGACTGGATAAGAAGAAACTGCATAAAGCGGCGGGTGATATTGAAGCCAGGCGCCTGAAGAAGCCCGGCGGCAACTTTCTCTGGGCCGCTGCCGTCAACAAATACTTTGCGGCGATATTAGTGCCGCAGCCCGATGCCGACAGAGACTATTGCGACTGGGTGACAGATAAGGTCGGCTGGGTGCAGAATCCTGATGGAGACGTCAAGGCGAATACCGGGGATGAGACCATCGGAGTGGAGTTGAATATTGCGTCCGACACGCTGGCCGCGGCGGGGCAAACCGGCAGCTCAAAGACGTATAGATTCCAGCTTTATATTGGGCCGAAGGACAAAAGCCTCTTTGATAAGAACGAAATGTATCGCAAATTGGGCTTTGTCCACACGATAGACTTTCTGATCTGCTGCTGCCCGGCGAGTATTATCAAGCCGCTGGCCTTCGGGATACTGGCGATAATGAAATGGATGTACGGCTTTATCGGCAACTATGGCGTGGTCATTATTATATTGGTGTTCTGCGTTCGCATTATAATGCATCCGGTTACAAAGAAAAGCCAGGTTTCGATGAGCAAGATGCAGAAGCTCGCTCCCAAGGCCGGGGAGATAAAGAAGAAATACGCCAACAACAAGGCGGAGATGAAGAAACAAATGATGGCGCTTTACAAGGAGCAAGGCGCTTCACCGATTATGGGCTTTCTGCCAATGATGGTGCAAATGCCAATCTGGATTGCGCTGTGGAGCGCGGTGTATGCGAGTATCGACCTGCGTGGGGCGGCGTTTTTGCCGTTCTGGATTACGGATTTGTCGATGCCGGATGCCCTGTTTAGATTCCCAGCGGTAACTTTGCCTTTGTTCGGGAAGTTGGATTCGTTCAACTTGTTGCCGCTTTTGATGGGTTTGGCGTTTTACATGCAGCAGAAACTGATGCCCAAACAGGGGTCGGCGGCCACTAACCCGCAGGTGGCCCAGCAGCAGAAAATGATGATGATTATGATGCCGCTGCTGTTCCCGCTGA
>JAGMDR010000179.1 GCA_023128595.1 Planctomycetota bacterium
TCAGACAAACGGGTCACAGACAAATAATGTTACCCAGAATGTGACTTATTTGAACCATGCCAATTTTTCTGGCAGTACATAAGCTCCTTTTCGACATAGGATTGTGCCCTGCGTCATTGCGAGCGAAGCGAAGCAATCTCGGCCGTTCGTAAGGCGGAGATTGCCACGGCCACATTCTGCGGCCTCGCAATGACGG
Source organism: Planctomycetota bacterium (assembly GCA_023128595.1). Taxonomy (GTDB): domain Bacteria; phylum Planctomycetota; class Phycisphaerae; order Sedimentisphaerales; family Anaerobacaceae; genus DAOVRL01. Next base: position 197 of record JAGMDR010000179.1, read on the forward strand.
TAGCGGCTTTATTATGCTTGTAAATGAGTATTGACAAACCAGAAATCCCCTGCCGGAAAATCCGGCCACACCTGTTTTTTTCAACCGGCTTTCAAATCTTGACGAAATCATTTGGTGCGTCTATGATATAGTATGGAAAATCGCGGACAGGAGACGGGGCAAAACAGTAAGAATAGAGAATTCTGTCAGGTGTTTTTATGAAGTTGGAGATGCGAGGAGAATTGCGGATGGAGCAGCGGTTGAAGCTCGCTCCGCACATGATCCAATCGATGGAGATTCTCCAGCTTCCAATCCTCGCCCTCCAGGAAAGAATAGAGCAGGAGCTCAACAGCAATCCCGTTCTCGAAATGGACGAGCCGGCAGCCGACGAGCAAGCCGAAGCCGTCGAAAAGCAAACCGGGGACGACATTAGCGAGGACGTAAACGAAAAAGACCTGGTCGTCGATACCGACAACAACAAGACCGAAGACTTCGAGCGACTTAGCAGCCTGGGCGACGACTTTCACGATTTTAGGGATTATATGGCCGGGCCCTATTGCGCGCGAGTCAGGAGCGATGAGCCCGACCGAAAGCTCGAGGCCCTCAAGAATGCCGCCGCGCCTCCACTGTCGCTCCACGAACAGTTGACAGAGCAATGGCGCTTCGTGGACGCCGAACGGCCCGTCAAAGAAGCCGGCAATATGATCATAGACTACATCGACGACAGAGGCTATCTGACGGTAAGGCTCGAGCAACTGCACAACAAGGACAAGAACGATTTCGCACTGGACGACCTCAAGGACGCGCTGGAGCTTGTCCAGCAATTGGAACCGACCGGCGTCGGTGCAAGAGACCTCAGAGATTGCCTGTTGATCCAGATGGCCCAGGGCAGCGACGATATGAGCTTTGAAACCCGTCTGATTGCCGAGAATATGGATGCCCTGCTCGAAAACCGCCTGCCGGACATCGCCAAAAAAATGCACTGCAGCATTGAAGAGGTCAATCGGGCCATCGAGCGTATGAGCAAGCTCGACACGTCACCGGGGTTACAAATCGGCCGCGACCGAAACCATCCCATAACCGCTGATGTGATTGTGGCCGAATCCGAAGATTCGGACGAATACACCGTGCGACTGGCCGATTCCAATCTGCCCAGCCTGCGGGTCAGCGACTACTATGCAAAAATGGCCAAAGATACCGGCGTCGGCGATAAAACCAAACAGTTCCTTCAGAACAACATCCGCTCGGCCCAATGGATCATCGATGCGATTGAGCAGAGGAAAAATACGCTGCTAAGAGTGACCAGGGCCGTCGTCAAATACCAGAAAGACTTCTTCGACAAAGGCCCCCTGTATCTTCGCCCCCTGCCGATGTCGAAAGTCGCCGATGAGGTCGGTGTGCATCTTGCCACGGTATCCAGGGCCGTCGCCGGCAAATACATGCAGTGCTCATCGGGTGTGCTGCCGCTGCGCAAGTTCTTCAGCGGCGGCATGGAAGACGCCAACGGCCAGGCGCGAAGCTGGGAGGCGATAAGGGCGAAGTTGCAGCAGATCATAGACGCCGAGAATAAAGCCCAACCCTTGAGCGACGACCAGATCCGCAAGAAGCTCGCCGAGGCCGGCATCGAGAACCTCGCCAGAAGAACCGTCGCAAAATACCGAAAACTCCTCAACATCCCCGCCGCGAGGTTCAGAAAAAAATACTAATCCACCGCACACGTCCCCGCGTTCGCCGCCGGCTGCTTGGCCGTCCCCGGCACGGCTACCCTCTACGTCCTGACACACCCCAAAATACTCAGCCCCCAAATTCATTTGTGGGTACTTCCCCTGAAAACTCTGAGCGGCCCGGTCCTCGTCTCATCCCTGCGGCTTGGTCTTCCTAACCAGAACCAACAGGATTCCAAGAGCCGCTGAGACCAAAATCAGCACTATTGTGTATTTCCCACGCGCGTCGCGCACGCGTTCGACATCGGCATTGTAAGCAACGGTAATCCTTGAAGCACGCTTTCGTTCCATTTTCAACTCCACAATGCGCCTGGAAATCCTATCATACATCTCTTTGGTGAACGCCAACTTGTCCTCCAGGCCCTGAATGGCCAGATTCTTTTGGCCAAGATCAATAGTCTGAGTATCTTCTTTGCTCAGCAGGTTGCGAAGCTCTGTTTCGTGTGCTCGTGTCTGCTCCAGTGTCGCCTTCAGGTCGGCCAGCTTCTTATTGCTCTGACTTGCTGCTTCTTCTTTCATCAATTCTCTGAAAGTATCGCGCGCCTTTTTCTTCTGCTCATCGAGACGTGTTCTCAGCGCCTTCAACAACTCCTTTTTTTGTTTAATCTCGGGGCCGGCGGGATCCTCAGTCTGTCCGAGGGCGATAAGCTCCTGGTCCAGCGTCAAAATATTCGTAGTCAGCACTTGCACCTCTGGGTCCTTGTTTACATACTCCTCGCGTATGAGCACAGATTCCTGCAGCGGAACAGTTTCTCCTTGCGTTTGTTCGAGTAACTTCACCTGCGCTTGCAGATAGATTCTCCTCGCCTCTACCTCGGTGAGGGTTTTCAGCAGACTGGCGACACGCTGCAAATTCATATCGTAACGGCTGTCCAGCTTCTTTGAGCCAAACTCCTTTGCCAGTTCAGAGATTTGAGCCCGATAATTGTCCACCTTTGCAGAGAGAATTCTTTGTTCGCTCTCCAGGATACCCAGGCCTTGCCTCTCCTGTTCCTCAGCGCTGGTAACTTCGACAGCCATGTAGTGCCGGATGAAAGCATCTACAATCCTCTTTGCCTCTTCGGCGTCGGTCCACTTCATACTCACCGCAATCAGCTCCGCCCTGCGGACCGGCGCGGCCGTGATGACCTTGTCTAATATCGCCTGCTTCAGCACGTCTGCCGGCGCAAGCTTCACTTTTTTGAGGTTCAGACTTCCTCTCAACTTCGCGATCAACCCGCTCGTCCGGCCTTCCAAAAACGTCAATCCTTTGTCCGCCAAATCGTCCGCTACTCTTTGCACCACACGGCTGCCGGTGACCATCTGTGCCTGGGTGTTCATGAAGCTGTCGTAGGATATGCCCCCCCTGTCGTCTTCACCGGTCAGGATGTTCGATATAATTGGAGCGACCCTTATCGCGCCGGTTACTGTATAAACAGGCTCGACCAGAAACCATAAGGCGGCAACACCCCCGGAGCATATCACTAAGAATGTCAACATCACAATGAGCCGACGACATGCAATGCCCTTGCCCCGCTTTGAAATAGAAAAACAGCACATCACAAAACTCCTTTCCTCAATAGGTCCCGAACCAAATCTCCAACAAATGAAATCACTCTGCCTTTATGCAGCGAATATCTTTCCGACATGGTTTGCTCCCATATCACCATCTAAGGCCCTAACATACGAACCAAAATCCAAATATCTCGTTTCTCCGGTCCACTTATTGATCCGACCTGAGATTTCCCACATACGTCACTGCGCAACATTCCTGAACCTGCCACTACACCATATTACCAGATCTTTCCCGGAATTTCTACCCTCTTATGTCTTTTCGAGCACTTACCCCAGCCACAACCGACCAAAATGCACACATTTCCCACAAAACCCCTGCTTCCTGACAACCTTTTTCCTACCTCAACCCTTGCCCCGCCGGCCAAAATATCACACCCCTCAAAACGACCCGAAAAAATGGCACGGTTCAATTCTGGGTGGCAGCCTCAAGCGCAGCTTGGGGATGGCAAAACTCCGAAAGCGGTGCAACCATCCCCAAATCCTTCGGATTTGAGGCTGCCACACCCTATGAAACCACAAATATAATGTTACCCAGAATCTGACTTATTTGAACCATGCCGAAAAAATCTTGATTTTACTTGAACAATATATCAGTATGTGAGTATATTATCACATAGTAACCTAATTAAGGAGGCCGAATGTTGGATAAGACAAAGCTGTTATTGTTTGAGAAACAGGCTGAAATCGCCAAGGCCATAGCCCACCCACTGCGAGTCGCCATCCTCAACTTTCTCAAGGACGGCGAGCAGTGCGTCTGCGACATTGCCGAGCACGTCGGCTCCGAGCGGTCCAACGTCTCACGGCACCTCTCGGTAATGGTCGCCGCCGGCGTGCTCGGGCACCGCAAAGAAGGGCTCAAGGTAATTTACAAACTAAGGACCCCCTGCATTCTCGAATTGTTCTCCTGCGTAACACGAGTGCTGAGAGAGCAGGCCAGAGAGAACGAAAGGCTCCTCGCGGCCCTATAGTCCGAAAGCCACGCAAAAAGCGTTGAGGACAACCAAATTAGCTCGTTTGCCAAACAAATAAACACGTTCACCAGCCATGGAGAAAGAAATGAAAGGCAGTGTAACACGCCGGAACTTCTTAGGTATTGCAGGCACGGCCGCCGTCGCCGCCGCTACTGCTTCGGCCCAAGCCTCTAACAACGCTCCGAACGCCAAGGCGGTTAGGATCCTTGGCGTTTCCTGCAGCCCCCGGAAAGGCGAGACAACAGCCACAGCGGTCAAGGTCGCCCTTGACGGCGCCAAAGAGGTCGATCCGCGCATCGCAGTTGAGTTGATTGACTTAGGCGGTAAGGATATCGCAGGTTGGTCCGGTGGCGCCAAACCCAGCGAAGGGCAAGAATTAATGGATGACTTCCAGTTGATCCTGCCCTTACTTAAGGCCCCTGATCTTGGCGGGATTATCATCGGCTCGCCCAGCTATTTCCGCACTATGAGTGCTCTGTGCAAGGCGTTTCTCGAATGTTGCGCCGTCCTGCGTAAGCCCAAACTGCTGCTTGCCGACAAGGCAGTCGGTGTCCTCTCGGTTGGTGCCTATCGCAACGGGGGCCAGGAGCTGGTAATCGAGCAAATACAAGCTGCGATGCTCTGCCATGAAGTCATAATCGTAGGCGGCAAGCCCGGGGCACACCAGGGCGCGACACTCTGGAACGCCTACAACGACGACATCACCAAAGATGAATTTGGTATGGACACCACGAGAAAGCTCGGAATTCGCGTAGCCGAGGCGGCGCTCCGACTCGCGCAAAAACAGGCTTGACCTCGTGGCCCCACCGGCCTCCTAACAATAGAGAAAGGCAAGATACTCTTCCGCGCACTCTTGATAAAAGGGAAAACATGAACCGGGAGTGGAAAAAACTGGCGGTTATCGTGATCGTGTTCCTGGCGTGCTTCTATTTGCCTGTGGGCAATAGCCGTTTCAACAACGCGATCACCGAATCGCTGCACCTGGTAAAGTGGTACGCCCAAGAGCATGTCCTGCTCTGCCTGGTTCCCGCATTTTTCATAGCCGGGGCTATTGCCGTCTTTGTCAGTCAGGCCTCAGTAATGAAGTACCTGGGCGCCAAGGCCAACAAGGTCCTCGCATACGGCGTAGCCTCGGTCTCCGGATCTGTCCTGGCGGTCTGTTCCTGTACAATCTTGCCCCTGTTTGCGGGCATCTACAAGATGGGTGCCGGACTCGGCCCAGCCACAGCATTCTTGTATTCGGGCCCGGCAATTAACGTTCTCGCTATAATTCTGACTGCCCGCATCCTTGGACTCGAGCTCGGGGTCGCCAGGGCGGTCGGTGCTGTCGGCTTCAGCGTGGTTGTCGGTTTGATGATGCACTTCATTTACCGGAAGGAAGAATTGGAGAAGGCCAACAGTCAAATGGCCATGCCCGAACCTCAGGTTTCACGGCCGCTCTGGCAGAACGCCCTGTTCTTCGCGGTCATGGTTGCGGTGCTGGTTTTTGCAAACTGGGGCTCGCCTAACGATTTTTACTTTAGGACGATAGACAGCCAAACGTTCAGGGCCTCGGTCCTCAAAGCCCCGGAATATGCCGACCCGGTCGCCGGAGCATACACGCTTAAGCTGCTGGAAGGCAATCGGAAGGGACAGGAAGTCGAGATACCAGCAAACCAGATTCTGGAGAGAAAGCCCGTAGCCGGTGTGTGGACAGCAATCTGGGCCAACAAGTGGATATTGACCGCTATCTTCGGCGCTGCACTGGCGGTTATTCTCATTCTGTGGTTCTCGATTAAGTTCTGGAAAGTCCTGTTGGCGGCCGTACCGGCAGCGGTCCTGGCTCTTGTCCTGCCAATGGAGGGCATGATGGTCATGGTCCCCTTTACGGCAGCGGTGATAGGTCTTTCGGCAATCACCTGTACAGATAAAGGCGAACCCGAGCAGTGGTTTACCTCCACGTGGGGTTTTGCCAAACAGATTCTGCCGCTTCTTTTCTTCGGCGTTATAGTGGCGGGAGCTTTGCTTGGCAGGCCGGGCCACGAGGGGCTCATCCCCTCGGCCTGGGTGGAACGGGCTGTCGGGGGCAACTCACTCTCGGCCAACCTCTTTGCCTCCGTGGCCGGTGCTTTTATGTATTTTGCCACACTTACCGAAGTACCGATTCTGCAGGGACTGCTTGGAGCAGGGATGGGCAAAGGGCCGGCCCTGGCACTGCTGCTCGCCGGACCTGCCCTGTCGCTGCCTAACATGCTTGTGATCCGCTCTGTGATGGGAACGAAGAAGACCGCAGTGTACGTAGTGCTGGTGGTAATCATGGCCACAATTTCCGGGGTGATCTTCGGCGCCTTTTGGGGATAGATAACCAAAAGTACGAACGAATGAATAACTCGCAAAAGGATTCGATATGAAACAGATACAAATACTCGGCCCCGGATGTCCCAAGTGTAAAAAGCTCGCGGAAAATACACAAGCCGCCGCCAAGGAGCTGCAAATTGAATGCGAAATAGAAAAGGTCGCGGACATAAATGACATTATGGGCTTCGGTGTGATGATGACGCCCGCACTTGTAATAGACGGACAGGTGAAAACCGTGGGCAAGGTGCCCTCAACGGATGAAATTAAACAAATGCTCGCTTGGGCCCGGTAGATACAAATGATACGGTCATCACTGGCATTGTGGGCTCAGTGCCCGTGCAGCGGGGGCCGCGCCGTGAATCCGCTGCTCTTACTCGCGGTCGTTGCCGGTATCTGGCTGCCGGCGAGCTGGATCAGGTCGGTGTCTCGATGAGAAAGGGGTCTCGAACATGAACAAAATCGGAAAAATAGCAATAGTCGTTGTTCTAATCGTCGCCGTGGTTGCCGTGATTGTTGCCAAGCGGAATAAGTCCGGCCGGGACGGCACAATGCCGGGGCCCGGCGCTGCGGGTCAGCAGGTCCCGGCAGAATACAAACCCGACCAGCTCACAGGAAAGGCCCTGCCCGCTCTAATCGATATCGGAGCAGGCACATGTATTCCATGCAAGCTGATGGCACCAATCCTCGAAGAGCTCAAAAAAGAACTCGAAGGGAAGCTGGTGGTGCAGTTCCTCGACCTGAGCATCTATCCCGGACTGAGCCGAGAGTACGGAATCCGCGTAATGCCGACGCAGATTTTCTACGATGCTTCGGGCAAAGAGCTGTTTCGCCACGAGGGCTTCTATTCCAAAGAGGACATGCTGGCCAAGTGGAAGGAGCTTGGCGTGGATTTTACTGCTCCGGAATTGCCAACTTTCGAGCGACTCGCTCCCGCCCAAGTGGACAATCGCCCGAGAGACAGCATCTGCTATATGTGTGACGGCGATATCGGCCCGAAGACACTGGCGACCGTTCAGACGGACAAGGGCCAGGTAAGGCTCTGCAGCCCGCACTGCTATTTCATCATGTATTCATGCCTGACCGAGGACAAGACCGCCTTGGAAAAGAGAGTCTCGCTGACGGACTGGGCAACGGGCAAGCTGATGCCGGCCAGTTCGGCAACCTGTCTGTACGCCCTGGACAGTCGGACCGGGCGACCAATTGTAAAAGCCTTTGCCGACAAAGGAAACGCTGCGGCTGAGCAGGAAACCTCAGGCGGGAGCAGCATCGGCTGGACAGTTCTTCAACAAGAGGAATTAGCCACCCGTTGCGGCTTTTGTGATCGGGCGGTATATCCTCAAGATGCGGCAGTCGTGCGTGCCGGTGGGGTATCTACCTGGGGCTGCTGTTCGCACTGCGCGCTGGGGGTGGCAGCGCGGACGGGCCTTGACATTGAGGTTCGCGAGCGTGACCGGCTGACCGGTAGCCAAATTGTTGTCAAGACGCTGCACGGCGGGGTGGCCTCGCTGGAGCCGGCGACCGCTGTCGCCTGGTTCGGCCGGCGCCGGAAACCGGACGGCACGTGGGGCTCAGCCGGCTGTTTCCACCAGGGCTTTTTTGCAAACCTCGACAACCTGAAAAAGTGGGTCGAACAAAACCCTTATGAAACAGGCAGGCTAATCAGTATCAGCCAGGCCCTCGCTGCCAAGATGAAGTTATCGCCCCAGCAAATTCAAAAGGCCTGCAAAATCGGCGAATGCGCCCCAAAGTGAGATTTGCAGGAGCAATCTATTGATGGAACGACTTTTTACGACTTTAACGCACGCGGTGGAAGGAACTCCTCTGATTGCAATCGGCGCCGCCTTTCTCTGGGGCATCCTCAGTATTCTCCTGAGCCCCTGTCATCTTGCAAGTATTCCGTTGATAATCGGTTTCATCGACGAACAGGGCCGGATCTCAACCAGACGTGCCTTCACTATCTCTACGCTCTTTGCCGTCGGGATACTAATCACCATCGGAATAATCGGTGCGATTACCGCCGCCGCCGGCAGAATGATAGGCGACCTCGGCAAATACGGCAACTACTTTGTCGCTGTAGTCTTCTTTGTGGTTGGACTCCACCTGCTGGGTGTAATCCCGATGCCCTGGAGCGCCCCCGGGCGGGTCGGCATGAAACGCAGGGGCATGCTCGCCGCCCTCATTCTCGGCCTCGTTTTCGGCATCGCCCTCGGGCCCTGCACGTTTGCATATATGGCCCCCATGCTTGGTGTCACCTTCAAGCTCGCTGCAACACGCCTGTCCTATGGAGTT
>JAGMDR010000018.1 GCA_023128595.1 Planctomycetota bacterium
TTCCCGGCGTCAAAGGGTATGTTGTGAAGATAGACCCGCAGCGTAGTCAGGCCGAAGTATTTTTGTGCCGCTGCGAGCTCCCTTTCAATAACATCCGGCCTGAAATCGTGCCAAAGCTGCACCGCATTTACGCAATAAGCCGGGGTGTAATTAGTCCCCACCCAGTTCGCCGTCTGGTACTGCTTAGCTTCCTCATCCGCCCGGAGATGAGGCGCGATGAATAGACTCCAGACTAAAGCCGCCAGAACGAACAAATGCCCTCGCCTCTTTTTCTCGATCATGCCGTTTCCTTCGTTTCTGTAACGCTGCTCAGGGTTCGTACTGCACAATGTTACCAAATTCGTTGGGTAAATGCGACTATCCGCCTTGAGCCACTGAGACACTAAGGCACATAGGGACCTTTTGTTTTGGAGGAGTTCTTGCGTAAAGCATCTTTACGAAATACAATCAGTCGGTAATTACAAGGAGATTGTAACTATGAGGAAAATCGTTGCATTGAAGAGACCATTGCTAATTGGCATCGTCTTACTCACCGGCATTTTCGCACCTGCCGGCCAAGCGGCCCTCAAAGGGGGGGCTGCCAAGGTCGATATTACTCCGCCAGTGGGGGTGTGGCTTTCGGGCTACAGGTCGCGTGAGAAACCGAGCGACGCAATAGCGGATGAACTTTACGCAAAGGCACTTGTTCTTGATGACGGGCGGAACAAGATGGCAATCGTTTCAGCCGATCTGCTCTGGGTCCCGCTTGAGATTACGGCCGAGGTTCGCAAAAACGTCAAAGAGAAAATCGGCATTGCTGAGAAGAACGTTCTTATCTGCGCCACGCATACTCACTTCGGCCCCAAAATCTACAGAATAACGAAAGATTGGCCCGATACGCCCGCCTCCGAGGTTGATAAATCATACGTTCAGACTCTGAAGAAGGGGATACTCGATTCGATATTGACCGCAAACAAGGACCTCAAGGAAATAAGACTGGGGGCGACAAAAGGGCAAATTCCGGAAGTAGTCTATAACCGCAGAACCAAGAAGCCCGATGGTACGGTGGCGATGACCTTCAGGCTTCCGCCGGCGAGTCCGGAATTGACTTTCGGCCCCATTGATGCGGAGGTCGGCATACTCAGGGTCGAAGATACAAACGGCTCACTTGTCGCAGCGCTCGTCAACTTTGCATGTCATCCGGTCAGCGGGGCCAAGGACAAGGAGAAGTTCTTCTCCATATCGGCCGACTATCCCGGATACACGGCGCGAGTCGTCGAGCAGACCGAGGGAGGCCTCTGCCTTTTTGCACTGGGGACGGCCGGGAATATGAATCCTGTGCGACTCAATAGAGAAAACCCTCGCTCCAAGATCGGTAAGGCACTGGGTGGAGAAGTCCTGCGGAGAATTCAATTTGTCCCGACTTCTGATGACGTCTCTCTAAAGGGGATAACCAAGCCGGTTATCCTCCCGATAAAGAAGGCCCTTCCACCTGAAAGGCTCAGAGACCAGGACAAAGGCAAGGAGACTTTGACTACGGAGATTCAGGTTCTTAGACTTGGGGAGATTTATATTTTAGGGCTGCCAGGAGAGGTGCTGGTTGAAATTGGTCTGGATATTAGAAAAAGAGCGGGCATTGAAAACCTTTTCATCATCTCTCTGAGCAACGATACCTGCGGATACGTCTGTACCCGGCAGGCTTATAAAGAGGGAGGATACGAACCGGGCTCGGGAACAAATCTCGCCGAAGGCGCCGGTGAGATTATCACGACCGAGGCACTGGAGCTGATTGACCGGATCAAACAAGACAAATAGCATCCCTCTCGAATCTATGATACATTTGTCGTCGGCGTTAATCCTGCCTTGGGTGGTTATCTCGGCGGCAGCCCTGCAAAGGGGATTCCGACCGCCTCGTTCGGCTTCCTGGTCAGCTCGAGGGTCTTGCCATCGGGCAGGGGCTTTTTTGCGTTTTCGTCTCGAACGTTCTTGATGGGGCCGTTGAATGTCAAGCCGACAGTGGTTTTCTGGTATTTCTTGCCGAAAAATCCCCATTTTGAGTTGACGAAACGCTAAATCACTTGTAAGATTCAACTTATGGCACTTGACACGCAGTTGGCCAGGTGGTACAATAGTATGATTAGAAGGCCAAATCCTGTGGGCATAGACCAGCTGTCTGTGTTGCCATCATACCCAGAGGCAAAGGGTCTTTAGAGAGAAGTGTCGGTTCAGCCGAGCACAAAAAGAGGATTGAAACGAATAGAAGAATGACGATTAAGGAGATGCAAAATCATGTGTAAACGAAGGAGATTAGCCGTGCTGCAAAAAGGAGCTTCCAAGGGGGCAGAAAAGAGGCTCCCGGGGGGTTTTACGTTGGTAGAGCTACTGGTTGTGATTGCTATTATAGCACTTTTGATGGCGATTCTGATGCCGGCCCTAAGAAGAGTCAAGATGCAAGCAGAAGAGATTGCCTGCAGGAGTAACTTGAAGCAGGTGGGGCTCATCATCTACCTTTATCTGGACGACAGTGATTTCACAATGGCTCATTGTTTTCAATATGATTTCCGCCCCAGCGGCCCGGACCGCAGCAACTCCAAGTGTAACCGCTACTACTGGCGCCATTCAGACGGCACTTACTACAAGTATCATGAGAATAACTCTTATTGGGGTACGGCGTATATAGACTATGTAAAGAACCCTAAAGTGTTCGGCTGTCCAGGCATGAGGAATGTTGCTGAAACGATGGCACAGGATTTGCTTTATAGTGTTGATGCTAAAGAGATCATCCAAGCGGCGTTTGGTCTCAACGGCTGGCTGGACAGAGAAAAGGTAAGCTTGATACGAAATCAGAGTGAGGTTATTCTAACTCACGACCACGTTGAGCCGAGAATTGAAAACGGCGTCAGGGATATGCTCTTCAACAGCGGACCCGGCACTATCAATTTGACTCATTACCGACAAGGCGCTGGTCGTGACAAGTGGTACAGGGGGATATTCAGGCATAACATAAGGTCCGGTGACGAGTTCCGAACCGGGGGAAGACTAAACGTCTTGTGGCTGGACAACCACGTCGGCAGCATCAACGAAACAACGGGGGATGATATACCTAAGCGGTATTATGACCCGCTCGGGAAAAACTGATTCGCCCTGCCGCCGCTTTCAATAAAATCCTGCATGTTTCTATTGGGGGCTCAATCCAACCGTCCCCGTTGTGGCCTTCAACTCAACGCCAGGATCGCGCGCGGATCAGCTTGGCTCTTTGGTTGCACCGGCTTGCCGGTATAGCGCCAAGGGCTAAGGGCTCTCAGAAGACGGTTTTACCGGCTCGTCGAGCTTGAAGCGGGCCTGGACGGGGGCCTGGTTGATTTCTATTTCATCGGTTCGGACGAACTCCTCTGGGAAATTGTACTTGAGCTCCCTCCGCGGCTCAGCCAGTTTAATGTCCTCATCGTCGATTTCCAATATTATCTGATATCTCATGGCTTCATAGGCCTGCTTGGCCGCTGCGGTGGCCCTGATTTTAATGGGCCCCCTGACTTCGTCTTGGTTTGTTATTTGCACACTGTAGCCCTGAAGATTCACGCTCAGCGCCATGCCCAGCTTGGGAGCGTTTATAGTCTCTTCGCTCAACGGGTCCGTGGGCGGAGGCATTTTGACCTTTACGGGGGTAGCGGCGTGTCTTATGAGGCCTTCGGCGAGGACGACGTAGGGCGTTATTGGAATCGGTGTCAATCTTGCCCGCTCGATCTCGGCGTGACTGAGCTGAACCCGGGCGGTCCGGGCACCCTCTGGGACGAACATCTCAACCTTCGACGGAATGCTCTCGGCCTTTAGGGAAACCCCATCCTCATCGAAACATTCGACAGGAAGTGACTTCTTACTAAGCTCTACAACGTTGACGTCAACAACCTCAGGCTCACATAATTTAACCTTGAGGCCAAGCTGCTTAAGCTCTCTGTCCTTTTGCAGGAAATCAAGCACGCGTAAAGGTCGGCCGGGCGGCTTGGTCATCTTCTCGACGACCGGGTCGAAGACAAACCTTATCGTCTTGCCCTCGGTCGGCAGCTTGCGATCCAGGGCGACAAAGGCCGAGTGGGGGCCTGAGAGAGTTACCTTGATATCAACGGACGGTTTTTGACTGAAGCTTACCCAAAGCTTCGGGGCCACCGATTCATCCACTACAATAACAGCAGGCCGGGCAGGAGGTGTCTCGTCCAGCGTCAGGTCCGCCCAGACCCAGATCAGGACCGTCAGAGACACCACAATCGCTATCTTGCCGTATTTGAGCTTTCTCATTCCCGCTGCGCCCATTAGACCGTTCCCGCCAAGTATTTCCTTAACACAGATTCATCCACATCGCGGCTGAGCTTGCCGTTTTGGGCGACTGAAACCCTCCCGGTCTGCTCACTGACCACCAGACAGAGGGCGTCCGAGCCGGTCGTTATGCCTATGGCCGCCCTATGACGGGAGCCAAGCTCGACCCCGCCGACACTGCCGGCCTCGGCCAGAGGCAGTTGAACCTTTGCTGCGAGCACCCTGTCGCCGCGGATTATAACCGCCATATCGTGAAGGGCCGTGCCGGGATAGAAAATCGTCTTGAGCAGTTCAGCGGTAACCGCTGCATCGATGCGAACGCCGGTCTCTATGAATTCGCCCAGAGCAACCCGCCTCTCAAGGACAATTATCGCACCGGTTCGGCTCGAAGAAAGGTCTGCAACTGCGGCGATTATCTGCTCGGTCGCCCTGGACAACTGACCCGATGAGCCGGACCAGAAGCGGGGTCGGCCTATTCGAATAAGCACTCTGCGAATCTCCGGCTGAAACGCCGCCACCGCTATTATCAAGACCGCAATTAAGAAGCCCTTGTAAAGGTATTGCAGACGAAGAAACTCCAGCCGCTCAACCACCAAATTCAAGACCAGAACGCCGACGACGAGAATGAATATAACACCCCTGAACAGCCTCTCTCCGCGAGTGCCTTCGAGAAAATCCACGACCCAATAGACTACAAGCCCGATAAGCAAAAACTCAATGCCAACCAGCCACCAATCGTAGTTCGCCACCCGCGTGAAATAATCAATGAGCGTTCCCACAAATCAATCCTTCAACTCTGTTCAGCAGTGATGGTAAGCTATGCCGAACCATCAAATCCCTTTGATCTCGTTGTTCGTGTGTCGTATCGCGTAAAACCAACACAATACGATATACGATATACGACATACCATATACGATATACGACATACGATATACGAATTACGGTATCCGCTTGTCGGTAAGCTTGCTCGGCTTATCGAGCAGCAGGGCCCTGTCTATGTCGGCCATCATCTCCTGCCGATTGATGCGGAGGACGCGCCGGTGCCTTCTGTGGCCCTCGGCCGTGGACTCACCAAGCTGGTCCATCGCACAGCCGAAAGGCAGCAAAGTCAAGGCTCCCAGAATAGCCGCCAAAACGACCCTACATAAAGAAACGCTTTTCATCATCTTGTCCTTTTTGAAAATCAACACGCCGGCCGGGGCTCTCAACCTTCCCACCGTTTTACCGGCCAGCCGGCGTCCCGACTGCCCGAACGGCAAAATTCCACCCCTGATTATCCATTCATTATAGCAGCCATTGCCCCCATTGTCAATCAAAAACACCGGTGGCTGATATATGGCCTGAAGCTCGGCACCTGCCGTGCGGGCATCCGGGTTTGCGAGCTATCGGACCAGTATGCGAAATTGGAGAATGTTAAGATGGCGGGAAGAATTTTTGACACGAGGACGTGGGCCGTGTACAATTATGCAGCTAATTGACAACCGAAGTGGAGCCCTTTTTGAGATTTGCCGGGTATGAAACACAGCAGAATAGGCAGGATAATGCAGATTTTGACAACGATGCAGGCAGGCAAGAGCTATGCCGTCACTGATTTGTCGAAGATGTTCGGGACCAGCCGACGAACGATCTTTCGCGACCTCAAAGAGCTCCAGGCAATCGGCGTGCCGTATCACTACGACTCGAAGACGGGCGGTTACGTTATAGAGCCTGAGTTCTTTCTGCCGCCGGTGGATTTGAATCTGAAAGAGGCCCTGAGTCTGCTGCTGCTGGCCCACAAGGTAAGCGACCAGATACAGTTGCCATTCACCAAATCAGCGCTGCTGGCCGCCCTTAAAATCGAAAACAACCTGCCGGCGAATATCAGGCGCTACTGCGCTGCGGCGCTGCGGAATATCTCGGCCAAGGCCGGCGCCCAGGCCCCGATCGGCCGTCCGGGTGGACTCGACAGCATCTTCGCTCAACTGCAGAACGCGATGGCGAAGAGACGCAAGGTCAACATCCGCTACAACTCACTGACGGAGCGCGAAATCATCGACGTTGAGCTGTCACCTTATCATCTTTTCTACAACCAACGGGCCTGGTATGTGCTGGGCCGCTCCAGCCTCCACAAGAGTGTCCGCACGTTCAAGCTCAACCGCATCAAGGAGCTGCAGATTACAGCCAAATGCTTCCTTGACGGCGAGAAGTTTGACGCCCACGAATACTTCGGCAGGGCGTGGTCAATGATACCTGAAGGTCGAATCTACAATATCAAGCTTCGATTCGGGGCCAAAGTAGCTCATAATGTCGCCGAGGTGAAATGGCACAGCACACAACAAGTTACTCATAACAGTGACGGCTCGGCCACGGTCGAGTTTCGCGTGGACGGTCTGGGCGAAATAAGCTGGTGGATTCTCGGCTACGGTGACCAGGTCCGGGTTCTCGCGCCGAGGGCGCTGCGCAAAAGAGTTGTGCAAGTCGCAAAGAATATGATCAAGCTCAACGAAAAAATCTAAATGGCGCCCGGCCGGTGCGACCAGTCCGGACAGCCCGTTAGACTGCAAAGCCCGGTATTATCCGCCCTGCTGCACAATCGCGGCTATGAACGAAAAGCCAATTTTGCCTACGTTCCATAAGTTACCTATTTTGAGCGCCGCAAAGTGCCGCAGGGAACGCCAAAAAGCCCCTAAAAAATCGGGAAAGCGGTTGACTGCCGGCTGCAAAGAGGATATGCTTCTGCTTTCGGCTCATTTGTCAAAACACTTTTCCGCAATGCAGGACAATAAGATTGCGCCCTTTCTGTCGTTCCCGCGGAATGCCTGCCCTGAGCTATGCCGAATGGGCGGGAATCCAGGACTATCGAGCAAATTGAAATCTCATTTTGTTACAGTTTCCAACTCTATTATAGGCAATCCTGCCGAAATTATCAATCTACGAGAGCCGGCAAGGGGGTGAGGGCCAGCTTTGGGCTTGCAGAGGGCGCTATCTTTGATTATGATTTAAGGGACGGCTGCAATGGGCCGAAAGCCCTTTGTAGGCCGAAGGGGCATAATCAACACTTATGCCAACGTAGCTCAACGGTAGAGCTCTGGTTTTGTAAACCAGTGGTTGTCGGTTCGAATCCGACCGTTGGCTTTTAACGTATCACGCTCATAGTCAAGCTTAAGCTTGCCGTATCGAGCATCCAGCTTTGTGGTCTTGAGGGGTTGGCCGTCCATACGAATAACGATCCAGCCGGAAGTGGAATCGCAGTCGTATATAGTCGGCCCTTGCGCCGAGGCCGATCTTTAACTGCCCTGTTCGACAACCGCCGAAGACTCTTCGTGAAAACAGTCGATTTCAATCCCCTCGGCTTTCCCACCGTCGGCATTTCTAATGCGCGCACAGAACTCCCAAGGCAGAACGTTCTGCGTGATTTTCAGCATCAATCTGTTCCAGCCCGTTTCGAGGGTAACGTTTGCCTTATCCGAGCCCGGGACCGCCGCCCTTGCGATGTTGTTGGCATGGACCGTTTTGCCGCCCAACCATGCCTTGATACCGTCGTCGCTTCCCATTTCAAGGACCACATGCCGCCTCTTTTCGGATTTAATCCATGTCCTGACATACGCAGCGCGGCTGTTGCCCGGATAGAGCTTAAGTAGATCAAGAATCCACGGCCTTTTGGGATCAGTACCGGCGGGCATCAGCGACCAATTGACATCACTGCTTGCCGTCTCAGGTGGAAAAGCGATAACGAAAAGTTCGCTGTGATTGCGGTTGCCTTCGAAATATGGACCGGCCACCTGCCAGGCTACGATGAAGTCGTCGAATCCATCGATGGTTTTTGTCAGGCTGCGAGCCTGTTCGCGTATTCTCTGGCTCGTTGCGATCTTCTCGATTCTCAGTGCCGCTCTTCCGGCTTCTTTGGGCTGGGCACCTGCAGTGGCCTGCGCAACTTTGATTGCGGCAAGGATTGCCTCATCTCTTACTTCCGGCCGGTCTATGTAGTCCAGAATGATTTTCAATGCATCGGGATGCGCGACCTTCGCCAGGCCGGCCAGTACGAGTTTCTTTTCATCGTTCCTGCGGGCCGTGCTCATTGCGAGTTTGTACATGCCGACTTTCTCTTTCTGCGAAAGCTCCGTGTCGAGACCGAGCAGGCGCACATATCCTCGGAACGCCAGTACGCGATGTGTATTGTCTGAGGTGTTCTGTGAGATGGCCGAGAGCGTGTTCAGGGCCCTGGAGTTGGGCCAGGCCGCGAGTGCGCGAACGGCGGTATCGCGAATTTGGTCGTTCTTTTCGTTCAGGGCGTTTTGCAGAGTCTGCAGCGCTCTGTCATTCGCGATTCTGCCCAGAACACGCAACAGCGAACTGCGCACGGCGATCCCGTCGGCCGAGTTCAGTCTTGCCAGAATATCGTCGGTACGCTTGTCCCGGTCCTCGGTCCTGCCCGCAGCCGCAACGACGGCATTCTCGGCGTGGATGTGCGCATGGTCGCTATTCAGACCGGCAAGGAGCTCGACAAGCGCCGGAAGGTCTTTCGGACCGGCCAAGGACGTTAGTGCCTTGAAAGCCGCTGTGGCGACAGCCTCGTCTTCGGAGGCCGCTTCGGCCAGAAGCGCCGGGACCACGGCCGTACAGCGGCGGTCTGCCAAAACGCTGATGAGTTCCGACCGTATTTGGCCCTTCACGGCCTTCATGGCCGCTATGATGGCCTCGTCCACGCCGTCGCCCTTGAGCCTCCGCAGCGCGGCGCCGGCGATGGTCGCTTCCTCGCCGGGGGCGCCGACGGCTTTTACCAAGACCGGCACGGTCGAGACATCACCGATCTCGCCCAAGACCTTCAACGTTTGGATGCGAACCTCGGGACTGTCACTCGCGGCAAGGGTTCTTATGCCCTCGTAGGCGCTTGGGTCTTTTCGATCCACCAGTGCCTTGATCAACAACACCTGGAGGATGGGCCGGGATTTGTTCAGCTCGGTAACCAACGTCTGAGTCACTTCGGGACCGGACAATTCGCGAGCTGCACGCAGAGCAATCTCGACCATGAGGGGGTTGTCGGTTTTTAGTTGCTCGATGAGTAATGATATACCGTCGGTTCCGCGGGCAAGAATCGCCCCATAGGTGGCCGCCGCACGGAGGTGGCCGGGTATATCGGCGTTGCGAACGGTATCGTATAGCTTCACAGCCTCTTTGCGCCGGTCTTGGGCCAGCAGACGCTCGGCGCCTGCCAGACACGCATCGGCGGCAACGACACGCAGCTTCGGCCGACCGCCGCAGAGCACGTGCAGGATCGTATCGAGGGCCTGGTCCGTGGCAATTCGGCCCAAAGCTGCGATGGCTTCGGCAGCGACCGGCGAAGAAGGATCGCGTGCAAACTTGCTCAACCGGCCCACAGCTTCGCCGTCGCGGCGGACGCCGATCGAATTGATCACCCCGGCCAGTAACCTGCCCTCAACTTTGTCGATGGCTCCACGCAGGGCTGCGTCAACACCGGGATCGTCAATCGGTTCCAATGCAAGCCGTGCATAGTCGCTGAGGATTTCATCCTCCAGAAGACCGGCCAGTACCGCAACGGCGTTTCTCGTGCCTACGATGGCCAGTTGTCGGCACGCTGAGGCCTTCTCGAACAGCGGTGCGTCGGACTTCAAGACCGCAATGTACTCTTGCTCGGGCTTGAGCCTTTTTCCCCCTGCGGCCAAAAGCGAGCGCTGAGTAGTCACAAACGCAAGTGTCGCCGCGGTGATAAGATAGGCTACATTGACGATAACCGAATATCGTTGTGTTTTCATGGTTTGAACCTTTTGCGAGTGTTGTTATGTCTTCTGTTCGCTTTCAGATGTGCCATGGCGCACGCATGGCACGTGAGCGCATGTGATTGGCTTCATCGTCACCGACGAATTCTTCCCGGACGGGGTCGAAAGTAACGTTTCGGCCGAGCTGCCAGGCGATGGCCGCAGCGTGGCAGGCAATATGAGAATACCGCATTGCGCCGGCGTGGGCCGCCGTCAGGGCCCGCGATTTCATGCAGTCGAAAAAGTTGCGTGTGTGCTGGGCCGGGTCGGTGCCTCTGATGGAAAAGATCTTCCTCTCGCTCTGCAGGGAGGCCGGATGAACAGCGATATCACCGTTGTCACCTGTTTCGACCCATCCTTCGTCTCCTTCGAATCGCACGGGACAGGTCCCCAGACCCAGCCAGCCTCCGGGCCGCATCACTAATTTGACGCCGTTTGCATAGCGGGCAAAGATGGTGTCGCCCGCCGGTTCGAACGAGACGGGCGTTGTCGTGTCGGCCTGATTGGCCCACTGGCAAAGATCGAGCGTGTGGGCGCCCCAGTCCAACAATGTGGCCCCGGAATCGAAATCGAAATAGCCTCGCCATCCGCCCTGGACATATCGTTTGTTGTACGGTCGCCACGGAGCAGGTCCGAGCCACCTGTCCCAGTCGACGACTTCTTTAGGCGGCTCGGGTTCGGCGGCAAGCCAGTCGTAAAGCACGCGGAGGTTGTAAATGGAAGCGTGGAGTGTGTGGATTTTGCCCAACTTTCCGCTTTGAGCTAAATGAACGGCAAATTGGAAGTTGCTGATGCTGCGCCGTTGCGTCCCGGCCTGGAAGACGCGGCCGTAACGATTCATTGTATCGGCCAACGCCTGACAGTCGCCAATGGTGATGCCGCAGGGTTTCTCGCTGTAAACGTCTTTGCCGGCCTTGGCGGCCAGGATCGAGGCTAAGGAATGCCAGCGGTCCCCTGTGGCGATCAGCACGGCGTCAATGTCGCGTCGAGCAAGCAGTTCGTGCATGTCAATATATGTGGCGCAATCGTTGTTGCCGTATTTGGCGTGGGCCATTGCCTTGACGGCTTCTCGCCGAGTGGCCTGCACGTCGCAGACAGCCACAAACTGCACGTCCGGCTCGTCGAGCATGCGACCCAGGACGTACCTGCCTCGCGGACCGATACCGATAGCGCCTAAGACGATCCTTTCGCTTGGCGCAACAGCCCCATTTTTGCCGAGGGCGCCGACGCCAACCAAGGCCGGCACACCCAGCGCCAAACTCGATCTTGCTAAGAACTCGCGGCGTGTTATAGATCGCGTTGCCATTTCTTTTTATCTCCTTCGTTGCCTGTAATTATCAGTGTTAAATGTAGGTCATTCACACCTTTTCGGGAACAATCCAAGGTTTTCTATAATTGGCTTTCAGATACTTATTCGCTTGCGCATCATTGATGAACGTCTCCGTCTTACCGTCAAATCTGAGTTTCCGGTTGCCAACCCGGTAAGAGATATTGGCTAAGTGGCAGATGACCATCGACAGATGGGCTTGTTCAATATCTGCTTTGGGCTTTTTTCGCGTGCGGATACAATCGATGAAATCATCGAAGTGCAGGTCTATTATGCTGCCGAATTTGTGCTCTGCCGGGGCTGAAACGACAGGTCGGCTTTCGCGTGTGCTGCTGTCACCGGCGAAGACTTGCCATCCGCCGCCGTGCCGTCCGAAGCACATAAAACCCTTGGTCCCGCAAATCTCCACCTTAGTTGCGCTGAAAGGCCAGTCAGGAAACCTGGTCTTGTCCTTCAAGTGGACAATTCGATGCATGTAAGGTGCTTTCAGGGCCCCTTCCAAGAGCAAGGTAAGCTTGCCGAACTCGAAGGTTGCGAATTGAGTGTCCGGTTGCTCTCGACCGTCATCGAACTGGTAAACCCCTCCTGCGTTGCAGGCAGTGTCCGGGTATTTCTTGTCAATCAGGTATCGAGCCAGATCAACCTGATGAATCATATCGGCCATAATGTAGCCGACATAGAAATCCCACAGCCTCCAGAACCACCTGCCCGGACGATAGGGCAGCCTGGGTGATGGTCCACACCACAAATCGTAATCCAAACCATCGGGAACCGGCTGGACGCCGGCGACGTGGATGGGCCCTGATTCCTGCATTAGGAATACCCGCGCCAAGTATACCTCGCCCAGTTTTCCGCTGCGGATGTATTCGGCGGCCTTGTCGGCATAGGGGGCACTGCGGCTTTGAGTTCCGACTTGAACGACTCTGTTGTACTTTCGGGCTGCCTCAACCATCTTCCGACCGTCCCAGATGCTCAACGACAGCGGTTTCTCGACGTAAACATCCTTTTCGGCCTGGCAGGCCATAATCGTGCCAAGGGCGTGCCAGCGGTCGGAGGTCGCTATGATCAACGCATCGACCTCCGCATCGTCGAGCACTTTGCGAAAGTCTTGTACGAGTTGCGGTTTGTACCCATGCCCTTCAACGACGATCTCCGCTGCAGGTCCGTAGCATCGGGAATCTGCGTCGCATACATATTTGATCCTCACGTCGGACCTCCTGACAAGGCTCGTCAATAGTGCGCGCCCCCGGCCCCCCACCCCTATTATTCCCAGGACAATTTTGTTCCCTGCCGCCAAACTTCTGCCGTCTGGGAGAATCGTAAACGTCGCGGCTGCCCCTATCGAACTCTTCAAAAAATCCCTGCGATTTATCGATCCCATCTTTTTCTCCTTTTTTAGCTGCCCCATTTCTGTCGTCTTGTTATCCATCGCATATAGCCAACTGCTAACGCGGTCTTCCCGGCTTGTCTGACGCCGCGAAATCCCATTATGCTGCTTTCCTTGAGAGGAAGCTGCGTGGCTCCAGTAATTGCGTCACAGGCGGCCGGAACTGCCATCCACGAACCGCCCCGCACAACTCGAAAGCCGTCCAATCCGACGTGATACGGCGTTGAGTACCAATCCAGGGTCCATTCAGAGACGTTGCCGGCCAAGTCGCACACACCATACGGGCTGCTGAATTTATCGTAGCTTCCTACGGGCGCCGTCTGCGGAAAACCATCCTCCCGGCCATCATAGTTGCACCTATAGACACCGCCTGCGTTGGGTTTTTCGTTGCCCCAAGGATACCTCCTCTCAGGAATTGGATTGAGAAGCCGTTTTGCGTCATCGCCGTCCAGGTACATACCGCCGCGATACGCCTTTTCCCATTCGGCCTCAGTGGGCAGTCTTAATCCGCACCATTCGAGGAAGTTCGCTGCATCATACCAGGAGACGTAGGTCACGGGATAGTCCTCACGGCCGGGTTTGACACTATAGCCGGAGTTACTGTCTCGAATGATGCCGCAACGACCACTGTCAGACATTCTCTGATTCCAGCCGGATTTGTCGCTTCCTGTTTCATTGAGGTAATCCACATACATGCCAATTGTTGTTTCGTACTTGCCTATGTAGAACATAGGAAGGTCGGAGTCGGGTTTGCCGTTTCTCGATTCATCACGACCCATACCAGGCAGGCTCTTCATCACAAATTTTCCCGCCGGTACTCGCCCCATCTCAATGCCGCGAATGCGCAGCTCAAGGTTCGCAACATTGGAGATGCCGATTTCGCCTGTCCCCCACCAGATCACCTGCTTGTGGCCTGATTTGGCGACAATGTCGAAACCGTTTCCATGGAGTGCTTCGGCGCCAATCAACTGCCACTTGCCGCCCGAATCCTTGCTGCAACGAAGAAAGATATACGCGGGAGACGTCGGCGAGATGTTCGGGTCGTTTAGGTTGTATTCGATCAGTATCTTGGGGCCTGCCAATTCGGTCGCCTCTCGCCTGATCTGTAAATTGCTTATCTCCAACCACTTAGAATAGGAAGGGTTACAGAATATCACCCCGATAGCAAGAGGCAATATAACTGCACGCAACTCCATCGTTCTTCTCCGTCCAAGTATTTGACCCTAACCTTTGAGACCGAGGCAGGAAAATTATCCCTGACTCAAGCATACGTACTCGGGACACTTCAATTGTAGATGCTTATTTACCCACGCCACACTTCATTTTGTGTCGTCCAACCATGCTCAACCTGACGAAATGTTACCAGAGCAGACCGGTTCGCACAAGGGGCGCAAATCGTTCCGGACGCAGCCGCGCCGACGCCCTATCACTGTTAGAAGGTAACGGTCTGTCCCTGCTGTTCAGCGGACCGGTAACAGCCGACTATCAGTTCCAGATTATGCAGTGCATCCGCTGCGTCCAAGAGCCTGCCGTCCAGGATGGATTGGGCATGTCCGGCAATCACGGCCTGATAGATGTTCCGAACCTTGTCGATCTTGACCTTCCCGGTGCTTCCAGACTTGCCCGCTTCCAGGTAAATCTCCACTGGCTCTCCCGGATGGCCTGACAACTGGAACAGCGTGCCGTATCCTCTGATGATACCCTCAGTCCCGTACACCTCGTAACCAAGGTTGGTCAAGGTGCTCGGCACACCACCACGGGGTTGATTGAAGGCGACACGCACAGTTCCCTGTATGCCGTCCTTCAAACGAAATTGTATGAACGCCCCATTTTCGACCGCGATATCCAAAGTCTCAGGTGTGTACACGCAGGCAACCGATTCGGCCGCGCAGTCTAACAAGAACTCCGCCATATACAGACAGTGACTACCCACATCGCCGATAGGACCGCCGATTTCCTCGGGATCAGCACAGCGCCAGCTGGCCGCCTCCTGTGGTGTCGAACCGTAGCAGAACTCCATGTGCAGCACTATATCATTAACCTGCCCGATAGCTCCTTGCTCTATCAGGTCCTTGGCTTTTTGATTGTATGCGTTTTCGGTCATCATGTGATCGACCGCCAGACTGAGCTGCTGCTGGCGGGACAGTCGCTGCAATCGCCGGGCATCTTCGGCGGTTGTGGCGATCGGTTTTTCAATGAGGCAGTGTTTGCCGGCCTGAATAGCCTTTTCTGCTATGGGTGCATGCGAGCGGTTGTTAGTCGCGATAAAGACCGCCTCGACCTGCGGATCGCTGAAGACTTCCTCAGCGGAGTCATACCATTTCAGGCCCAGCTTTGTGGCCGCCTCCTGTCGGGCCGGATTCATGTCTGCCACGCCCATCAGTTCAGCCTGAGCGTGGCCGGCGAAGCGCTCCCTGTCAACTCCAAAGCCTTCCTTGGCAATCCTATTCTCTGCGATGCCGCCAAAGCCAATGATGGCGTACCTTATCTTGCGCATAAAACTGTCTCCTCTATTTCGTGTAGGCCCGGATCACCTTCGCCAGAGCCACGCCGATCTGCCGGCAAGCCGCTTCCGTAAAAGTTGGAAAGGCAAAACAGGTGAATGTGTGGCTCTGGTGCCAGAGGGCGTTGGGCGCCTCGACCTTGCTGTAATCGACGCTTTCGGAGCTGGTATATTCCTTTGACTTGAAAGGAAAACCGCTTCTGCCAAAGGCGTTGTGCTCGGTGTATGCCTTCTCGGTGTGGCATTGAGGCCAGAATACCCTCCAACAAGGGGCGCCTTCAGCAGACGCGGCCTGTACGAATTCGCCGATATCGCAGGTCAGGTTCTCAATGTCCAGCGAAAACGCCAAGACATACCAACCGTTCCGGCGTTCCGGTGTATCGACCGGCACGTACTTGACAGGGGGTAGATCCTTGATTGCATCGATAATGATACGGGCGTTTCGTTTGCGGTTGGGCATATTCCAGGTATCCATACGTTCGAGCTCGGCCAGGCCGATCGCTGACTGCATCTCGGTCATGCGATAGTTCCACCCGACCACGTTGTGTATGTAGGGCAGCTTCTGTTCCAATTCCAGGAGGTCCAGACGCTCCTCGACGTCGTAGCCATGGTCACGAAAGCTGCGTGCTTTCCAGGCCAGATCCTCGTCATCCGTGGTTACCATCCCGCCTTCACCGCCCGTGGTAAAGGTCTTGTTCTGACAGAAGCTGCAAGCTGCAATATGACCGAGCGTCCCGGTCTTCCTGCCTTTGTAGGCGCCGCCGAAGGCCTCGGCATTGTCTTCAATCACATAGAGGCTATTCTCCTTGGCAAAATCTATGATGGGATCCATATCACATACGTTGCCGTACAGGTGCACCGGCATAATCGCCTTGGTCCGCTTGTTGACGAGCCTCGCGGCCGATTCCACACTAATGCAGTGATCGTCAAGGTTCACATCTGCAAACCGCGGTATGGCACCGGCCTGCACTATCGAGAAGCTGCTGGCGATGAACGTGTAGCTGGGCACAATCACTTCATCTCCCGGGCCGACCCCCAAGGCACTCAGCCCAACGTGCAAGGCCGCTGTTCCCGAAGAGGTGCTGACCGCAAACT
This sequence comes from Planctomycetota bacterium, assembly GCA_023128595.1. Classification (GTDB taxonomy): domain Bacteria; phylum Planctomycetota; class Phycisphaerae; order Sedimentisphaerales; family Anaerobacaceae; genus DAOVRL01. Next base: position 16,360 of record JAGMDR010000018.1, read on the forward strand.
TGCTGCCCTGCCATTCGGCGAACTTCCTCTCAAACTCCATACCCTTGGGGCCTGTCCAATAATTGACCTTCCCCGATCGCAAAACATCCTCCACGGCCTTGATTGCCTGCTCATCAAACTGCGGCCACGTCGCCAGTTCGTTTGTTACTGCCTTGGAGCCACCTTCGATTGCCAGTTTATCCGACATTGTGTTTCCCTTTCCATACAAGAGCCATCTCGGTCAACTATAGCGGACCCAAATTGGCTATCCTGCTTCCTTGCCGTTCGGGCAATCGCGTATGATTGAACATTATAATAAGTACGTTCTTGACAATCTTGGGAGCCGCCCGGACCTCGACTCAGCACGGATCATCGTATCTTGACCAACGGCGGCAGCTGCCCGGCGAGTCCGACTCGGCCGTTCTTGATAATCATCACTCCCTCAATGCCTTCAATAGCGGCAATGCGCGCCAGAGCCGGGTCCACATCCTCAACGGTCCTGACAAGGTTTGCGGCCTGCGTGGCGGCTGCGTCCGCCAGCGCGGCATCTCTCGCCACAACCGTGGCAAGGTCGCACTGACCTAAACTCTTTGAGTGCCCCATCTGTCCCGACGAAGAGCATATTGAGATGGGGGTATCGTGCGCCTCCAGCGAAAATCCAAGCCCAGCGCCTAACTCGGTCGTACCTGTGTCCAGGCCAATGATCACCGCCTCGGCGGCTCGAAGATAAATGTCCCCTCCGTTTTCCACAATTGCCTCGGCCGCGCCGGCCTCCAGGGCCGCCTCGCCTGCACACTGGGCCATCGCGCCCGCAACGGCGGCCATCGGCCCGACACCCACAAGCCGCCCGGCCCGGGCCATGCGTTGTGCGATTTTGGGTGCCTCGCTGCGCAGCTCAACCGGTTCGAGGGAACCTCGAAAATCGGGATGCTGATCGATATAGTCCTCTAACATCCGTCGCTGCCGCACAATTTCCGCAGTCACGGTGTCGAACCGCCTGCAACAGATGCGGAAGACGGCCTCTTTATGGGTGAAAGTTCGGTAGCTTCGTTTCTGACTCATGGACGTACGCCGACCGACATCGGAAAGGCTCCTCAAAACGCCGACGCGCATGCACCGAACGGGCAGACGCGAATGCACGCCAGGCACTCGATACAGTCCCTCTCGCTGAAAGCCACCTCTCGCGTTGCCTCATCGGCAATGTACAGGGCCTCAGTGGGACAGTAGGTGATGCAGTGGCCACAGTGCGTACAGCGATCCATGTCCACCGTTACTCCCTTGCCCGTGTAGTTGATCGAGACGTTAAAGGTCTTCACGAAGGCCATGGCTCGTTCGATATCCTCTTCGGTCCCGGTCACATCCAGCACGAGATAACCTTCCTCTTCCGGAGTAACCTTCGCACGATACACATTGACCACGAGATTGTGGTCTTTCACCAAATGGTAGATGATAGGCTTCTCGCACTCGCATCGCGGAAAGAACAGCATCAGTTTCTTTGTTACGGTCTGGCTCATGATGCTTTCTCCCTTATCACAAGCGGTTTCGTTGTGGTGTCCTTGGGAAGCGGCGCAATGGGCTCGGCAAGCCGGAAATCCCCCCGTCTGATCTCGTCGGCTAATAGATGGGCGATTTCCAGCGCCTTATGGTAGGAGGAGAGCGAGCCGACCGCCACCTCCCTGCCCTCCAATTCGATCCGGCCGCTTCGCAACTGCTCGTAGTTGACATAGCTTATGACTTTGCCCGTATTCTGTGGATAGTTGGTGCTGTAGTCGATCACCGGCGCCAGAATGTCACGGTCGCGTACACAGGTTCGCTTCAGGATCTCTTCATTCAGCAGGGGAATCGGAATCCCGATTCCCAGCGCCAGCGACACACCGTAGCCGCGAAGAGTTACCCCTCGCACGAACTCCGGACGCATCTGCTTCATGTCGCCGGTCAGCGCCAGCGTTCCCGCACCGTCCTTGGGGACTCCGTCAGGTGTTCTCTCGCCGCCACCGGCGTGTTGAGTTCCCTCCGCGTAAACGTGTCCGTGAGTACCCGCCAGCCACACCCTGGTTCCTACGCCGATCGTTTCGTAGTAAGGATCGTTAAGCAGCGGCGAGAGTTGACCCGCCGAGCAGTAGTTCGCGTTTTTCCGGTCGGGCTCCAGAGGCCCCATGTACGTATATATCGTCTTGTCCGAATCATTGACCGCCACGTTATAGTTCTGATAGCAGTTGCGCGGGTTGACCATTATAGCCTGATTCAGGTCGTCAATCGTGAAGTATGTGCGGATCTCACGCAGCGGGTAGCAGTCTGTCCCGTACGAAAGCGCGAACAGTTGAAGCGTCTTGCCCGCGACCAGATCCTCTATCACGTGCCCCCCGCCGTATCGAAACTCACCCGGATGGTACATATTCGCCGGATCGCCGTGGCGAAGTTGAGTCGCACCAAGATAAACATCGACAGCCGCAAGGCCCGTATAGACAAGAACATCCTCAACCCACGCCTCCGACATGCGAATCTTGGGCTTGGAATGCCCGAAGTTTAGAACGCATCCGGATGAGCACATCGGGCCGAATGTGGCGGTGGTGACCACGTCCACCTCTTTTGCGGCTGCCGCGAGGCCCTTCTTCTCGACATAATCGATGATCTCCTCTGCAGTCAGCACGACGGCCTTGCCCGACTCGATGCGGTCGTTGATTTGTTCATACGTCTTCATAATTCATTCCATTCCAGAAATCGTGCGCTCTGGGCCCGTCCCATTGGCACATTCTTCCTTAGAGCTACGATTCATCCTAAATCCTGATTCATTGCTTCTCACGCATAGGCGCCGCAACAGCACTCGTGCGGACTGTCGGCGTAAACCGGCCCTCGCAGGGCCTCGCCGCGGGCCACTTGTTCCTCTTCCCTGCGGAACACCGACTCACACGACTTGGCTGTCTCCCGCAGCTTTCGCACCTCCGACTTCTTGATCGGCTCGTATGATTTGGCGGCAATGATTGCCTTATCAAGCAAGTCAAGAAACGAAGGCGGTATCCCGGTCGCAACGCCGCTCTGCGATAACGTGTAGCGCATCGCAAGGCTGACCTCCTCCTGACTCTCAGTTGTCCGATACCACCATTTGCGCGTCCTTTCCGCGCCCTTTGGCCAGGCGCCCATTGACAACGGCTTTATCGCCAGCACCCCCGCCCCCTGTTTCTTCGCGAGCTTGAGCACCGGCTCGCCGAACCCCATCTTGAACATCTCCACAAAATTGATGGGAAACATCACCGTATCAAAGCCAAATCCCTTCATTGCCGCCAGCGCCCCCTTCGTAGTATGCGCCGAAAAGCCGAGATACTTGACCTTCCCCTGCTCCTTGGCCTTGAGAAACGTTTCGATTGCCCCGCCCGGCCCTAAAGCTTGTTTGACCTCCTCCGGCGTTCGTATATGGTGCATCTGATACAGGTCGAAATAGTCCGTCTTGAGCCGTTTCAACGACCGCTCAAGCTCTTCGCGGGCCCCGGCCTTGTCCCGCATCCTCGTCTTGCAGGATAGGAATATCCGACTGCGATCAATCCCCTGCAGTCCGATCCCCATCTTTATCTCCGCCTCACCGTTGCCGTATGCCGGAGCCACGTCGAAGTAGTTGACACCTCGCTCGAAGGCGTTATGGATCCCTTCGGTGCCGCGCTTCTGGTCGTAATGCACGAGCGCCAGCCCCGGAAATCCCACAATCGATATCCTCTGGCCCGTACGCCCGAGCACCCGGCGTCCCAGCCCGGCTGCCTTCTGATTCTCGCTCTGCGTGGATGACTTCCCCGCCCCCGGCGTCGGCTGCACCCCCAGAGCGCAGCTCCCAGCCACCGTCCCCGCTGCCTTCAAGAAAGACCGTCTTTTCATAATCAAGCTCCTTACCCTTCGAATCCGTCATTTCGGTTCAACGTCGTACCTCACTCCGGCAGCAGAGCCTTGCCACTCCGGGCGACACACTGAGAACATCCCAGCTCTACTTGCGATCGGTCTTTGTCCCGCCTCATTTCTCGAAGGCGCCTTGATTTGTCTATCTTCCTGCGGCTTTCCTGGCCTTGTTCAGTGTCGCCCGCGCACGGCGAGTCACGTCTCTATTGTCCGTGGCGTTCATAACCTTTTGCAGGGCCTCGCGGACTTCCGCCGGCTTCTGCCCGACGATCTTCTCGGAAATCGCAACCGCAGCGAAGCAGGCCTCGTTCTTCGTAGCCGCGTAGTCCAGATACGACATCGCCATCGCCAAAGCCTCGCTCGTCGGCACTGTCGCAAGAGAACCGAGCAGCAGCCTCTTTTCTTCATCGCGCTGGATGAGAGGCAGCACTTCCTTGAATCCCGCAAGCTTCTTCTCAACAGAGCCTTCCTGCAGCGGGATCAGGCGAATGGCCCCGCGCAGCGCAAGGATCTTGACCTTGCGATCGGTGGCCGTTTTCGTCAGCTTCAGCACGTCCGCCAGTGCCTCGGCCGACGGCCAGCCGCACAGCACCGAGACCGCTTCACTGCTGATTTCGGCATCGGCGTTCTTTGTGGCGGCACGGACCGCTTCGAACGCCTTGGGACCCTGGGCCACGCGGAGGACCCGCAGCAACGCGAGCTTCTGCCGCCTCGGCGCCTTGGCCTGGGCAGAGCAGAGCTCGTCAATGAAGGCTTCGGGAGTCGCACCGACCAGGAGTTCCACGGTCTGGCCCTCCCTGACCGTCTTGACCTGCGTAATCCCGTTGGCAGTGAATTCGACCTCCAGTTGCTTGACGATCCCGGGCGCCGCATCGCCGAAGTTGGCATTGGAGGCCTCAATCGAGAACGCACCGCCCTCGACCATCTTTGCGACCTTATTTGTAACGTCGGCCGAACCCCCGCCATCCACGCCGCGATACACGGCCCTGCGAATGGTCACTTTGCCGGCCGATGGTTTGGCCTCTCTCGTACAGGTTGCCGAGAGAGCGCGCTCGGCCGCTCGGATTTCCGCCGGGCTCTTGGCCTCAAGCAGCAGCTCAACCAGCACGCTGAACTTCACCGCGCCGGCCAGACCGCCCAGCATCCTGATGCCGGCCGTGCGGACCGATTCATCGTTGTCTCTGGTCGCCTTGAGCAGGGCCCCGGCCACGTTCGTCATCCTGCGACGCTCGATCAAATCAAGCGCCTTCAACTGCCAGTCGGTCTCGCCGCTTTGGAGCATCGCCATGACTGCGTCGTCGGCCTTCTTGCCCGGTAGGGCTGCGAGATTGTCCTGTGCGGCCTTAGCGATTTCCGCATCGGAGTCATTCATCAGCTCCACGAGCGAGCCCACGGCAGAGGAATCGGCAATCGGCGGCATCGCCTTAATCGCTGCGATTCGCACGGCCTTGTCGCCTTTGGCCGCCGCGGCGAAAATCGCCCGCATGGCACTCGGATCACCCCGTTTGGCGAGTGTTCCTAAGACCAGTATCTGATTGTCAGCCGGAAGTTTACCCAGAGCCTCACACAAGGCCTGCGTCACTTCGGCACCCGGCAATTCCAGAGAGGCCTGAACGGCCGCGGAAAACAGAATGTAGTCTTTGCTCTTGAGGGATTCCAACATCAAGGCCAGCCCGTGTTCTTCGCCTGCCAGAATTGCACCGCGAAGAGCACCGGCGCGGACCTGGTGCGGCGCCTTAACCTTCAGCAGCTCATCGTAAATCACTACAGCCTGCCTATTTTGACCCTTCGCTACGAGCCCTTCGGCGCAGCGGAACAGACCTTCACAGACCGCCAGCTTCGTGTCACCGGCAGAGCCGGACAGTGCACCGCTGAGGGCTTTGGCTGCGGCCGCATCGCCGATATTGCCCAGCGCCCTTGCGGCGGCTTGGGCGACCATAGCGTCACTGCTCTTTAGCATCTTCGCCATCGGCTTTACTGCTTGCGTGTCACCTCGAACGCCGATACTGCCAATGACGCCGACCAGCGGCCGGCCTTTGAGCTTGCCGAGCGCATCGCGCAGTGCATCGTCAACGGCCGAATCCGCGATCGGCTCCAATGCGTAGCGGGCCACGTGATTCAGTTCTTCGTCGGCTAAAAGCAAGGCCAGGGCCGGCACGGCCTTCTTCGTGGCGATAAACGACAGCAGGCGGCAGGCATCGCTCTTTGCCTTGCGGGTGGCGTCGGCGGATTTGAGTACTGCAATCAGTTCATCCTGCTTGGAGGCAGGTACGACGGTCTGGCCGTGCGAGATCGCCGCACCCGACAACAGCGCCGTTGCAAGCAGGATCAGTGTTATTCTTTGCTTAAACATGGTATCGTATCCTTCTTGAGTTAAGGGTTGGTCTTAGATAATCCAGGGCTCGCGCATCGCGCGGGACAGGAACCGGTCGGCCTGTGGATCGTTGACGAACTTCTCCTTGGCCGGATCGTATTTGAGGTCGCGTTTGAGCCACATGCAGATGTTGGCCACGTGGACCGTCGTCATCGAGTAGTGCATAACCTCGGGGTCGGCGACGGCCTGATGACGCGACTTGACACAGTCGAGGAAGTCTCGAACGTGGCTCATAGGCCGCTGCGTGCGGGCCATATAATCGCCGACCAGCTTCTTGAAGTCGTCCAGCATGGCGGGGTTGGAGACATCCGGCTGCGAATAGCCGTCGGCCGCGGCGACCCAGCCCTCGGTACCCTCATACTTGACCCCGCAAGAGCCCCGCCAGCCGGTACGCTGGAGGATCATCTTGATACCGTTTGCGAATTTCGTGACCATGCCGTCACCGCTTTCGTTGGGGACATACTGATATTCGACGGCCGCGGTCTTTTCGGCCCCGATTGCCACCTGGCAGGATGCGAACGTGTGGGCGCCCCACTCGCCGATACAGCTTGTGTGGAAGTCGTAGAAGCCTCTCCAGCCGCCTCGGCAATACGCGGCATTGTAGGGTCGCCAGGGACAAGGCCCGAGCCAGGCGTCCCAGTCAACTTCGTCCTTGGGCGGCAGCGGCTGGGCAGGCAGCCAGTCGTGTCTCATCTCAGCCGCATCCCACGGCGCGATGTGCGCCCGGACGGTGTGGACCTCACCGAGCCGACCTAATCGGAGCATCTCGTTGCAGAACGTGAAGTTGCCCTCACTGAGCCTCTGCGTGCCGGTCTGGTAGATTCGCCTGTAGCGTTTGGCGGTCTCCACCACGGCCCGACCTTCGGCGACGGTCATTGCCGAGGGCTTCTCCGAATAAACGTCCTTGCCGGCTCGCATGGCCATGATCGAGGCCAGTGCGTGCCAGCGGTCGCCCGTGGTTACCAGCACCGCGTCGATGTCGGTCCGCTCGGCCAGAAACTCCGGCGTGCTGCGATAAATCTTGCAGTCTTTGTTGCCGTAGCGCGTATCGATGAGGTTCTTGACGGCCTCGGCGCGTGATTTTTGCGGGTCGCAGGTCGCGACGAACTGCACGTCCTTATCGGGCAGCATCCATCGCAAATCGTGCGAGCCGCGGTTGCCGATCCCGATGCCGCCGAGGATGATGCGTTCGCTCGGCGGGACGCTGCCGCCCAGACCCAGCGCCGTCGCCGGGACTATCGTCGGCGCCGCCGCCAAAACTGCCGCACGCTTCAAAAACCCGCGCCGCGTTAGGTTTGATTTCTTCTTTGACATGGCACTCTCCTAATTCACATACAAAACTGTGTCAATCCGTGTCTAAAAAAACAGCGTTAATCCGTGTCTGGAACCCGCCGTCTCGATCCAGCAGCCAAACCCCGTTGGCTGATTTCACTTCGGCCCCAAAGCCTGAGGATCACACGCGAACCCGCCCAACATTCTACCCCATAAAACCCACCGCGCCAAAGCAATTCAAAAAAACTTGAATTCTCATCATTTTCTCATTTTCGCTTTCATAATATTGCACTCGAAGGTACTTATATAGGCGTACCGTCTTACGTACCACGGCTTGGCCGCGGCGCCGGGCCGGACAATCGAGGCTATTTTTGAATAAGGAGACAGAAAATGAGATGCAGAAACTGGAAACTGGCCGCTGTTGTGATTTTGGTCGGCGCTGTGCTGTGTTTAACAGCATCTGCGGAACGAGACAAGAAGAAGGCCAAACGCGCTTCCAGGGCCAAAGCCACCAAGACGGCCAAGGCCGTCGAAATCGAACGAAAAGTGAAAGAATCCGAGGTCCCCAAGGCAGCCTTAAAGGCGCTCAAAAAGCTGGCCCGCGGCGCCGAGATCACCGAGTTTGCCGAGGAAATCGAGTACGGCAACACATTCTACGAGGGCTCGTGGAAGGGCCGTTCCGGGGCAAACATGGATGTGCTGGTCACGAAGGCGGGCGACTTAGTGGAAATTGAAGAACAGATACCGACCAGCAAGGTCCCGGCAGCCGTCCTAAAGGCCGCGCAGAAAGCAGCCGGTAAATCCGCTCAATTGGTGTGCGAGAAAAAGACCATGATCCTCTACGAGATCAAGTTCAGCAAAGGTGACAGCCGTCACGAGCTGCTTCTGACTCCCGATGGCCGCCGCGTTGAAGAAGAGATTGAGAAAGGCAAACCGGAAGATGACGATGAAGGCGACGGTGACGCGGACGGGGATGACGAAGACGAAGAGGACGATGACAAGCACAACATGAAGGCTAACCGCAACGATGACGACGAAGATGACGACGAGAACGACGAAGATGATGACGACGAAGACGATGACGACGAAGATGACGACGAGAACGACGAAGACGAGGATGACGAAGACGAAGATGACGAGCACAACATGAAGGCTAACCGCAACAATGACGACGATGACGACGAGAACGACGAAGACGATGACGACGAGGACGACGAAGACGATGATGACGATGATGATGACGACGACGAGGATGACGATGACGACGACGATGACGACGATGAGGATGATGATTAGGAACAGCGAAGGTATTGACAGAGCAAATCTTCGGAGCTAAAATGTGCACCGCTGAGTTACAAAGCATAGTTGCTCGGCGGTGCATTTTCTGTTGTAGGCATTCAAATGCGTCTGCTGGTTATAGAAGACTATCGTCCTTTGCAGCAATCCCTCACGAAGGGGCTGCGCGAGGCCGGCTTCGCCGTGGATACCACACGCGACGGCGCCGAGGGTCTATGGTATGCGACGGGCAGCGAGTATGATGTAATCATCCTTGATCTGATGCTGCCCGGCATAGATGGCCTTGAAATCCTCAGGAAGCTCAGGGCCAAAGGCCTAAAGTCTCACGTCCTAATCCTGACAGCGAAGGACACTTTAGAGGACCGCGTGACCGGCCTGGACCTCGGCGCCGATGATTATCTGGTTAAGCCTTTCGCGTTCCAAGAGCTATTGGCGCGGGTTCGCGCATTACTGCGTCGCAGGTATCGGGAGAAGAATCCCCGAATTAAAGTCAAAGACCTGCGAATCGACCTTACCACGCAGAGGGTGTGGCGAGGCAGGCAGGAGATTCAGCTCACGCCGAGGGAATATGCCCTCCTCGAATATCTCGCAATGCGCGCCGGCCAAACGGTCTCCCGCACGGATATCTGGGAACACCTCTACGAGTTCAGCTCGTCCGCCTCGAGCAATGTTGTCGATGTGTATATTGGTTACCTCCGAAGAAAAATCGAACGACCCGACAGATCCCGCTTGATTCACACGGTCCGAGGTCGCGGTTATCTCTTGGGAGGACAATCGTGACCCGTTCACTCCGAACTCGCTTGCTCACCCGCATTATTGTCGCGACGATACTGCTGCTGACAATCTTCAGCCTGACCGTCTATCTCGTGATTCGCAGCGCACTGGTCAAGCAGTTCGACACGTCACTGGCGTCCGTCGCGCGGATACTGGCCGCCTCGGTCGAGCTCGACGGCGACGAGATCGAGCTGGAGTTCGAGGTTCGGAAAATGCCCGAGTTCCAAAGCGCAAAGCACCCGACGTACTACCAACTCTGGAAACCCGACGGTACAGTTGTGGCGAGGTCTCCTCTTTTGGGCGCCGACGATCTGGCGCGCCTTGAAGGCGGCGTCGATGCGCTCGTTTTCGGCAAGTCGCGAATGCCCGACAATCGGCCTGTTCGCGCCGTGGGTCTGAAGTTCAAGCCAAGGGCCGCAGACAGTGACGAAGAGGGTCACCCGCATCTAACAGCCGAGCAGACACTTACTCTCGTAGTCGCACGGGACCCGAGCGATTTGATGAGCCAGTTGCGATTCTTGCGATGGCTTCTGCTGACTGCCTCAGCCGCCGTTATCACTTTGTCACTGCTTATCGCCGCCGTCGTAGTACGGCAGGGCCTTCGTCCCCTAAATTCTATCGCTGGTGAGATAGCGGCTATAAGCCAGGAGAGCCTCACAACCCGAATCGGCGCCGAGTCGGCACCCTCGGAGGTGGTGCCCATCAAGGACCGGCTCAATGACCTGTTAGCTCGCCTCGAAGACGCTTTCAACCGAGAGAGACGTTTCACCGCCGATGTCGCACACGAATTGAGGACACCCCTGGCAGGGCTGCGTTCAACAATTGAGGTAACGCTCTCTCGCGCACGCGACACCGCCGAATACCAAACCGCCCTTTCCGACTGCCTGGGAATCGTTGAGAACATGCACATAATGGTAAGTAATCTGCTGACACTCGCCCGCCTCGATGCTCATCAAGTAACTCTCCGCACCGAGCAGATTCGCCTTGCCGAGTTAGTGAATTCGTCTTGGCGGCCGTTACGCGATAAAGCAGAGCAGCGCGGGATCGCCTTTGAGAATCACATCCCCGTCGATTTGACCTGCCAATCAGACCCCGAACACCTCTCTATAGTCTTTCGAAACCTCCTGGAAAATGCCGCCGAATACACCAACCAGGCCGGCCAAATCCGCATTGCCGCTCAGCGAACAGGCGATTCTTTGCAAGTAACCTTCTCTAACACCGGCTGCAAACTCACCGCCGAGCAAGTCTCGAAGGTGCTCGACAGCTTCTGGCGCGCCGACGAATCACGCTCCGACGCAACCGTCCACTCCGGCCTCGGACTCGCACTTGTCAAAAGAATCATAACAGCCTTAAACGGCGCCGTCACCGCACAAATAGACAAACCCGGCACGTTCACGATAGAACTGACTCTCCCCTGCCCACGCACTCAGTAGGCCCGGCTGCCCCCGCCACCGACCCGCTCACCCCAAAAAAGACATGCAACTCCTCTTAGGCTGTCAAAGTTGATTCTGAGGGGCGTCATTGCGAGGAGGCCGAAGGCCGACGCGGCAATCTCATACCCGTCGAAGGATCGAGGCTGCTCCAGCCCCAGGGAGCCTTACGACGACGCCCACAGTTTCAATCTTGACGGAGTACTCTCTTCTCAGCGGTCTCGGCGCTCTCAGCGGTTAATGAACAATGCAGGCTACTTCTCAGATCGAGCCGGCCCGTAGAATTCCACTTCCCATATTCGCGAAATGCCGCCCGGCGTGCTCGTGATGACCAGGCGGACCTTGTCCGATTCAAAGGCGCCGAATTTCCGAGAAGCCTCAACCCGGCTGTTGCCGCCAACCTGCGAGCCCTCAACATCACGCCAATCGTCGCCGTCGCGATACTGCAAAACAAAATCGCTTATCGGATCGCCCGCCGCCTTACCGTCGAACCAGCCGCTAATCACCCGCATAGCGCCGATCCTCTGCGCCTTCTCCCACGAAAACACCACATGCCCCGGCTTGTCCGAAGCACTGCTCAACCACCTAAGGCTGTTGTCCCGCCTGTTGAACCTCCCGTCGTTGATGTTCTCCTTGGGATACTTATCCTCGTCGTAGCTGCCCCCGACCGTAACCTTCGCACTTCGCGCAAGGTTAGGCCCTGCATTCTCGAGCCACCCGGCTGCGACTCCCTTGGCCATCAGACCAGTCAATTCATCAAGATAGTCCGCGTACACCGCCCTCGGCCCAACACTGTGCTCCTTACAGAGAGATGCCGCCATCCCGACAATCTCCCCCATCATCCCGCATGTGCGCATCACGCGCACCGCTCCGAGTGCCTCATGCGTAACACTGATATCGCGCCCGGCCATGAAAAGGTTCCCGATATTGCGAGAGTACAAGCAGCGATACGGAACCCAATAGGGCTTCGAATAATACGTGTGGTACGCCTTAGAAACAAATTCATCGCCCTTTTCGATACCCTTATCGTAAGCCGGGTCGGGCAGATGCAGATCGATACTCCAAGTCGCCGACACACAGCCGTCCTCATAGTAAACGCTCTCGACGATATCTTCCTTCGTCAAAATATGGTCGCCCAGAAGCCGTCGCGATTCTCGCTTGCCCGAGATATACGCGGCCCAGTTGAGCTTATGGTTCGGGTACATGCCCCGAACATTTTTGAGCCCATCCCAGGCCCCGTACATCGCGCGGAAATTCAAATCGCGGATGTACTCGCTCTTCTCGAAGGGATCGAGATAGAAGCCGCTCTCCCAGAACCACGCCCCCAACTGCTTGAGCTTCGTCGGAAACGGCTTATCGCTAAGGTCAATCGCCCAGGGACATCGCGGGAAACTCGCCGGCGCGCCCGTATCGGCGGCATTCCAAAGATTGCACCTGCCCATGTGCCCGTCCAGCGTCATATCATAATCCGCCCCCGCCAAGTGCCCGATACAGCCGTCACCAGTGCAATCGGCAAAGTATCTCCCCGCAAACCGCCTCCTCCGCCCGCTGACAGTATCCTGCGCAATCACAGCCACGATTTCCTTCCCGCTCATCTCGACTTCATTCGCCCGATGCCGCAAAAACAAACTGATATTCTCCTCCGCCCGAACCAGATCGATCCGCCTCTGGTCCTCGTACAGGTCGGCGGTATTCTCAGGCCCGTAATGGGCTTTTCTGGCAGGCTCCAACTCAGCCACAACATCGCCGATTCGCGGATAAGGATCGAAATTCGTATTCCCGCCAAGCCATACGCGAACTTCCGAGCTATTATTCCCGCCCAACACCGGCCGATCCTGTATCAACGCAACCGTAAGACCAAGCCGAGCGGCATTCAGCGATGCGCACGTCCCCGCAATCCCCCCACCGACAACGACCAAATCATACCGCCCGCCGTCAGCTACCTCCTCGCCCAGCCCCAGCAAAGACCGCCGCCAAACCTTCATCGCCGGGTCTTTATTAGGAGGAACAAACCCAAAATCACTCGAGAATAGAATCGCATCGCACCTCCCCTCGAATCCCGTCAAATCGTGCAGCCCAACCGACACATCCAAATCCGTAATCTGAACCGAGCCCCCCTCCTGCCAATGCCACCGCGCCCCTTCCGTCCCGAAAGTCTTTGTGAGCTTGCGACCGCCGATGACGACTTCAAATCGCCCCGGCTTGCTCGCCGCACCCCAGGGAGCGACCCAGTCACGAGTACGAACCCAGACCTTGTAACGGCCCGCTTCGGCAAACTTGACCGTCGTCGTAGCATCGGCCACTGGGACCCCCAAGCCGTGCGCCAAAAGATATGGCGAACCCATCTGATCCATAAACTGCTGGTCCAGCACCCAACCGCCGTGATTCTCGAACTGCTCGGCCTCCAGAAGAAGAGTCCCCCCCATCCCAACAGCCGGGATCAAGCAAAAAGCCCCAACCAACAGAATAGAGCACATCAAACCACAATTCTTCATCGGGCGCCCATAGCCTAAAGAGTAAACCACAAACCAGCCTGCCTACAGCCTACAGTTGATTTTAGCATCCCAAGCACATAATCAAAGCCATTTCTCAATCCAAATCGAACCGCCGCAAAACTCCTCAAAACCAGCCAACGTAAGCACCATTGATATCAACTTGCGAAAAACGTAATCAGCGGGTATCATGACCTGCAAAATCCTACAAACAATCGTTTTCAGTAAAGGGTGCTTCAAATGGCAAATCAAAACCCAATCTCTTCAATCGTTCTAACGACTCTGGCAATCGCAATATCAGCAACTTTATGCACGGCCCAAGCGAAAACCGTTGAATTGAAACGTGATTACAACGTCAAGCCCGTGCCCTTGAAGCAGGTCAGCGTCAGCGACGATTTCTGGACGCCCAGGCTCGAGACAAGCAGAAAGAAAACAATTCCATACTGCTTCGAGAAATGCGAAGAGACCGACAGAATCAGCAACTTCGAAAAAGCCGCAGGACTAAAACAAGGCAAGCACGAAGGAATCTACTTCAACGATTCCGACGTCTATAAAGTGATGGAAGGCGCCGCCTACTCGCTTCAAATCGACCCCGAACCCAAAATGCGCCAATACCTCGACAACCTCATCAAGGTAATGGCCGCCGCACAGTGGGAGGATGGATACCTCTTCACCTTCTACTCGGTTCCCGAAAGGCAGCCCGAAAAACGCTGGACAAACATTCAGTCGATTCACGAGCAGTACTGCGTCGGCCACATGTATGAAGCCGCCGTCGCACACTACGAGGTCACCGGCAATAAGCTCTTCCTCGACGTAGCCACCAAAAACGCCGACCTGATCTGCAGCGTCTTCAACCCAGACAAGCGGACCGACCCACCCGGACATCAGGAGATCGAAATCGGACTCTGCAAACTCTATCGCGCCACCGGCGACGAGAAGTACCTCGACCAGGCCAAGTTCTTCCTCGATCAGCGAGGACGCAAAGGCAACCGCGGGCCAAAGGGCAACAAGGGCCTCTACGGCACCTACAGCCAGGACCATATACCAGTCACCGAGCAGACCAGGGCGGTCGGCCACTCCGTCCGGGCCGCCTACCTCTATACCGGCATGGCCGATGTCGCCGCCCTGACAGGCAATATGGAATATATCAAAGCCATCGATGCTATATGGAAAGACGTCCTCGACGCCAAGCTCTACATCACCGGCGGTATCGGAGCAGCCGGCGGACACGAGGGCTTCGGCGGAGCTTACGAGCTGCCCAATATGACCGCATACTGCGAGACCTGCGCCTCCATCGCCAACATCTTCTGGAACCATCGAATGTTCCTCATGCACGACGATGCAAAGTACATAGACGTCCTCGAGCGCATCCTCTACAACGCCGCACTGTCCGGGATTTCCATCAAGGGTGACCGCTTCTTCTATCCGAACCCGCTCGAATCCATCGGCCAGCATGCCCGAAGTCCCTGGTTCGGCTGTGCGTGCTGCCCTTCCAACATCGCCCGCTTCATCCCCTCCGTCCCCGGTTACACCTACGCCCACAAGGATAATAACGTATATGTGAATCTCTTCATCAGCGGTGACGCCACGATTGAAACCGCCGACAACAAGGTCAAGCTGACCCAGCAGACCCGGTATCCCTGGAAGGGCACGGTTAAAATCGGCGTTGAGCCGGAAAAAAGCTCCAAGTTTGCCATTTTCGTCCGCATCCCCGGCTGGGCCCGGAACCAAGCCGTCCCCAGTAACCTCTACAAATTCAACAAAGCTTCCGACGAGCAAGCCGCCCTGAAGGTCAACGGCAAACTAATAAAACCGAACCTTCAAAGAGGCTTCGCTCGCATCGAACGCAAATGGAAAAAAGGCGACACCATCGAGTTGAACCTGCCGATGCCCATCCGCAGGATAATCGCCAATGAAAACATCAAAACCAACCGCGGGAAAGTCGCCCTCCAGCGAGGCCCGCTCGTCTTCTGCCTCGAAGGGCCCGACAACGACGGCAAAGTCCTCAACCTCATGATTCCCGACGATGCCGTCCTGAAAACGCAATTCCGCCCGGACCTGCTCAACGGCGTAGTCGTAATCACCGGTAAGGCCGCACTAACCAAACGCACCGCCGACGGCGACATTGTCCCGGCCGGCGAAAAACCGTTCACCGCTATCCCCTATTACGCCTGGGCACATCGCGGTCGAGGCCGGATGACCGTATGGCCCGCCCGAAAGCCCGAGGCATCACGACCGGCGCCCGCAGATACACTAACACACATAAGCAAGACCACCGCCTCCTTCGTCCACGTCTCGCTCGACGCAATAAAGGATCAGGTCCTCCCCGCAAGCTCTTCAGACTCATCCGCACTGCAATTAGACTTCTGGCCGCATAAGGGCATCACCGAATGGCTCAAGTTCGATTGGGACGCCGAGCACGAGATCTCGAGCGTCAAAGTCTATTGGTTCGACGACACCGGCAGAGGCGCATGCAAAGTTCCCGAATCCTGGAAAGTCCTCTACCGCAACGCCGAAGGTAACTTCAAGCCCGTAAGCACTAACAGCCCCTACGCCACAGAAAAGGACAAGTTCAACAAGGTCTCTTTCAAACCGGTCAAAACCAACGCCCTGAAAATCGAAATCACCCTACAAAAAGACTGGGCATCCGGCGTACAGGAAGTCATAATTGAAGGCTCAACTACAAAAAAGTTGGTTGATTAACGCAT